>NZ_JBIUCH010000015.1:0-199548 GCF_044548625.1 Micromonospora sp. NPDC051925
ACCGTCCTCCGCGAGCTGCAATACCACCTCGCGACGTGGCTCGGATTCTGCCCACTCTGCCACCAACTGGTACCAACCTAACAAAGCACTACTAGGAAGTAGACCTAACTTCCCCCCGATCAGGGCCGCTCCGCCTAGCGGAGTGGCCCGGACTACCCCCGCCCCGCCCGCTACCCCCCCGCCCGCCTTTCCATCCCCTGCCCCGCCCTGCCCTGACGCTCCCTGCCCCCGCTGGCTCCCGTTGATCAAGAGGTTTGCGTCAGGTTGAAGATCGACTCTGACGCAAACCTCTTGATCAACGCTCCTGGGCGGCGGCGGCGGGGTGGGGGTGGGGGTGGGGGTGGGGTGGGGGAAGTTAGGGTAGCCTTAGTGTATGGCTGAGCGGTCTAGGACGGTTACTTCGGCGCGGGTTTTGCGGACCGGGCGGCCCACTCCGCATCTGGTGCGGCTCGTTCTTGGTGGGGAGGAGTTGGCCGGGCTGCCGGTGGGGGAGTACACCGACCACTACATCAAACTGGTCTTCCCGCAGCCAGGCGTGGACCTTCCGAGGCCGCTGGACCTGGCGGCGATTCGGCAGGAACTGCCCCGTGAGCAGTGGCCCCGGCTGCGCGCGTACACCGTGCGGGCCTGGGACGCGTCGGCCGGCGAGTTGACGGTGGACGTGGTGCACCACGGCGACGAGGGGTTGGCCGGCCCGTGGGCGGCCCGACTGCGCCCCGGTGACGAGGTGCTGTTCACCGGCCCCGGTGGGGCGTACGCGCCGGACCCGGCGGCGGACTGGCACCTGCTGGTGGGCGACGAGAGCGCGCTGCCGGCGATCGGTGCCGCGCTGGAGCGGTTGCCCGTGGGCGCCCCGGCCGTGGCCCTGGTGGAGGTTGCCGACCGCGCCGACGAGCAGCCGCTGCGCAGTCCCGGTGCGGTGGCGCTGACCTGGCTGCACCGGGCCGGTCGGCCGGTCGGCGAGGCCCTGGTCGCAGCCGTCCGTGAGCTGGAGTTCCCGCCCGGCCGGGTGCACGCGTTCGTGCACGGCGAGGCCAACTTCGTCAGGGAGTTGCGTCGGCTGCTGCGGGTCGAGCGGGCGGTACCCCGGGAGGCGCTGTCCATCTCCGGCTACTGGCGGCAGGGCATGGACGACGAGGGCTGGCGCTCCACCAAGCCCGACTGGAACCGGCAAGTCGAAGCCGAGGAACCCACCCCCACCCCCTAACCCGGAAGCAAACCCCCTCCCTCCCGATCCGAGCCCCTCCCTCCCGATCCGAGCCCCTCCCTCCCGATCCGATCCGCTTCACGTAGCGGAGTAGCCAGAACCAACCCCCACCACCCGCCCTACCCCCAACGGCTCCCGCCGATCTTGGAGTTGTGGTGCCCGGTTCATGGATATTCGCCGGGCTTTGTTCCCACCACAACTCCATGATCGGCGGTGCGACCGGTGGTTGGCGGCGGGGCCGGTGGTTGGCGGGCGGGGCCGGTGGTTGGCGGGCGGGGCCGAGCGGGGTGTGGCCGTGTCCGGTTCTGCGGGGTGGCGCAGCTCTGCGATCGGTGGCGTTACCGATGGTCGGGGGCTGCGGTGTGGGGTTGGGGTGCCGTGGGTTGTCCGCGGTGGTGGGTTCTGGTGCGGCGGGTTGCTGGGGGTGGTCGCCGCAGCGGTGAGAAGTGGGGATATCTGTCGTGCCTGCCGGGTGCGGGTCGGACGATGTGACCATGGGGGAACGGGAACGGACGGGGGCGACCCGCAGGGCCGATCCGGTGGTGCTCGGGTCTGGGCTGGGCGGGGTGTTGGGGGTGGTGGTCTGGGGGGTGACCGGGCGCGACTCGCTCGCCTCCTTCGGCGAGTCCGGGCTCGCCTGGGTGATCGGCACCTTCGGCTGGTTCTTCGTCGTCGCGGCCGACGCCTTCCTGGTGCTCGCGGTGGTGCTCGCGGCATCCCGGTACGGCCGGATCCGGCTGGGTGCCGACGACGACGAGCCCGAGTTCAGCACGTTGGCCTGGGTGGCCATGATGTTCAGCGCCGGGATGGGGATCGGCCTGGTCTTCTTCGCGGTGGCCGAGCCGATCCAGCACTACGCCACCCCGCCACCGGGCACCGGCATCGAGGCGCAGACGCCGGCCGCCGGGGCGGCGGCCATGCGGTACACGCTCTTCCACTGGACCCTGCACCCATGGGGGATCTACGCGATCGCCGCGCTCGCCCTGGCGTACTCGACCTTTCGCAGGGGGCGGGACAACCGGATCTCGGCCGCCTTCCATCCGCTGCTCGGGGCGCGGGCCGACGGCGCGGCCGGTCGGGTCGTCGACCTGCTGGCGGTCTTCGCCACCGTGTTCGGTTCGGCGACCAGCCTGGGGCTCGGTGCCCTGCAGGTGGCCGCCGGCCTGGACCTGGTGGCGGGAGTACGGGACACCAGGGCGGTGGAGTTGATCGTGATCGGCGCACTCACCCTGGCCTTCGTCCTGTCCGCCTTCTCCGGCCTGCATCGGGGGGTGAAGTGGCTCTCCACCACCAACGTGTTGCTGGCCGTACTGCTGATGGCGTTCGTGTTCGTGGCCGGTCCGACGATCTACACGCTGGAGGTGCTGCCGGCCTCCGTCGGGGACTACCTGAGCAACCTGATCTTCATGTCCACCCGGACCGGGGCCTTCTCGGACTCGTCCTGGCTGGGTGCCTGGACGATCTTCTACTGGGCCTGGTGGATCTCCTGGGCCCCGTTCGTGGGCACCTTCATCGCCCGGATCTCCCGGGGTCGTACCATCCGGCAGTTCCTGGTGGGGGTGCTGCTCGTGCCCAGCGGGGCCAGCGCGATCTGGTTCGCGGTGCTGGGCGGCAGTGCGCTGCGGGCCCAGGCCACCGGTGCCCGGGATCTGGTCGCGGACGTGGGCAGGGGAAGCGAGCAGGCGCTGTTCGGTCTGCTGGAGGTGTTGCCGCTGGCGACCCTGACCAGCGTGCTCGCCATGATCCTCATCGGGCTCTACTTCGTGACGAGCGCCGACTCGGCGTCCCTGGTGCTCGGCTCGTTGACCTCCGGCGGCGCGCTGCGCCCGCACCGGCTGCTGGTGGTGACCTGGGGTGTGCTGATCGGCGCGGTGGCCGGCGCGCTGCTGCTCGCCGGTGGGCTGTCCGCCCTGCAACAGGCGACGATCATGGTGGCGCTGCCGTTCGTGGTGGTGATGCTCGCCCTGGCCGTGGCGCTGCTGCGTGACCTGGCCCGGGATCCGGCCGTCAACCCGCAGGTGGGGCAGGGGCGTCGATCCGGGCTCGCCGCCGCGGTGCGGGCCGCCCGGTCGTACGAGGAGGAGGAACCGCCGCCCGTGACCCGGTGGCTGCACCGGCGTACCCGGTGAGCGGGAGCCGGCGGTGTGGGCCACACGGCGTCCCCCCGACGGCGGATTCGTCGGTGCGGCAGGGCAGGATGTAGCCCGAGGAGGTGGCGTCGGTGGCTGGCCGGATCCGGGACGAGGACATCGCGTTGGTCCGCGAGCGCACCTCCATCGCCGAGGTCATCTCGGACACGGTGACCCTCAAGTCGGCCGGCGGCGGCAACCTCAAGGGCCTGTGCCCGTTCCACGACGAGAAGAGCCCGTCGTTCAACGTCTCCCCGGCCCGTAACGTCTTCTACTGCTTCGGCTGCGGGGTCGGCGGCGACGCGATCAAGTTCCTGATGGACGCCGAGCATCTCACCTTCGTCGAGTCCGTCGAGCGGCTCGCCGACCGGGCCGGCATCCAGCTGCGTTACGTCGAGAACGACCAGTCCACCCCCCGGGCCCGCCCGCAGCAGGGGCAGAAACAGCGGTTGGTGGCCGCGCACGCCGCCGCCGTGGAGTTCTACCAGTCGCAGCTCGCCACGGCCGGCGCCCGTCCGGCCCGGGAGTTCCTGGCCCGGCGTGGCTTCGACCGGGCCGCCGCGCAGCGGTACGGCTGCGGTTTCGCCCCGGACGCCTGGGACCTGCTCACCAAGCACCTGCGCCAGCAGGGCTTCAGCCACGACGAGCTGGTCACCGGTGGGCTGTCCCGCCCGTCCCGCTCGGGCACCCTGATCGACCGGTTCCGCCGCCGCCTGATGTGGCCGATCCGGGACATCGCCGGTGACGTGATCGGTTTCGGGGCGCGGAAGCTGTTCGACGACGACGACGGCCCCAAGTACCTGAACACCCCCGAGACGCCGATCTACAAGAAGTCACACGTCCTCTACGGCATCGACCAGGCAAAGCGGGAGATCGCCAAGCAGGGCCGGGTGGTCGTCGTCGAGGGCTACACCGACGTGATGGCCTGCCACCTGGCCGGCGTCGCCACCGCCGTGGCGACCTGCGGCACCGCCTTCGGCGCGGACCACATCGCCGTACTGCGCCGGCTGCTGCTCGACACCGACGCCGTGGCCGGCGAGGTGATCTTCACCTTCGACGGGGACGCCGCCGGTCAGAAGGCCGCGTTGCGCGCCTTCGAGGACGACCAGCGCTTCGTCGGGCGTACCTTCATCGCGGTCAGCCCCGACAACATGGACCCGTGCGACCTGCGGTTGGCAAAGGGCGACCTGGCGATCCGCGACCTGGTCGCCCGCCGCGAGCCGCTTGTCGACTTCGCCCTCCGGCACGTGATCAACCGCTACGACCTGGACACGGTGGACGGTCGGGTGGAGGCGATGCGCCGGGCCGCCCCACTCGTCGCCAAGATCAAGGATCGGGAGAAGCGCCCCGAGTACGTCCGCAAGCTCGCCGGTGACCTCGGCATGGAGATCGAGCCGGTGCAGCGGGCGGTGCTGGCCGCCGCCAACGCCCCCGGTGAGCGGGAGGCCGCCGTGCCGCCCCGGGGCCGGACCCGCCCGGCAGTGCCCGCAGTGGACAGTCCGGAGTCGATGGTCGAGCGGGAGGCGCTGAAGCTCGCGCTCCAGGAGCCGGTCCTCGCCGGGCCGATGTTCGACGCGGTCGAGGCCGCCGAGTACCGGCACCCGGTGCACGTCGCGGTCCGGACGGCGATCGCGGCGGCCGGCGGGATGGCGGTCGCGGCCGGCGGCGCGGTGTGGATCGAGGCGGTCCGGGACGCCTGCGACGACCTGGCCGCCCAGGCGCTCGTCGGCGAGCTGGCCGTGGAGCCGTTGCGGATCGACGGCGAACCCGATCCGAGGTACGTCTCGATCACCATGGCCCGGTTGCAGTGGGGCTCGGTCACCGCCCGGATCAGGGACCTCAAGTCCAAGATCCAGCGGATCAACCCGGTCAACCAGAAGGACGAGTACTTCGCGTTGTTCGGGGAACTGCTCTCGCTGGAACAGCACGCGCGGGCCCTGCGCGAGCAGGCCGCAGGAGGACTGTGATGGGACTGTTCGGCCGCAAACCCAAGCTACCGCCCGCCGCCCGCCCCCCGCTGGCCGCCGACGAACGGGTGCTGGCCTGGGCCACCGCCGGTAGCGGAGCGCCGGCCCCCACCGCCGGCAGTAGTGGTGCGGGCAACGGGATGCCGGCCGCCGCCGACGACGGTCAGGGCGATGAGGTGTCGGCCGCCGCAGGCGGTGGTGCGGGCGATGGGGTGCCGGCCCCGACTGTTGGCGGCGGTGCGGGCGATGGGGTGCCGGCCCCCGCTGCCGGCAGTGGTCAGGGCGACGGGGTGTTGGTCGCCAGCAACCTCGGGCTCTGGCTGCCTGGCCGGGGGCGCCGGCTGGGCTGGCACGACATCCTCAAGGCCGTCTGGTCGGGGCGGGAGTTGACCGTCACCCCGGCCGAGACGGTCGCCGAGCGGGACGGTTACCGGGTGGTCGCCGACTGCCCCGCCGAGACGTACCTGCTGCTCGATCCGGGCGACCTGCCGCATCAGGTGCGGGCCCGGGTGACCCGTTCGGTGGCGTACACCCAGCAGCACCCGGTGCCCGGCGGCTCCGGCCGGGTCGCGGCCCGCAGGGTGCCCGGGGTGGACGGTCTGACCTGGACGGTCCGCTACGACCCCGGCACCCCGGTGGACGCCGACGAGGTACGCGCCGAGACCGACCAGCTGGTCGCCGCCGCCCGTGCCGCCACCGCCCCCGCCGACGTCTGACGCCGAGCGGCGGCCGGAGCGGAGAGATCTTGGTGGTGAACGGCCGCCAGGAGGGCCGTAATCTTCCAAGATCTACTCGGGTCCGCCCGGTCGGCGGGCTCTTGCCCAGGTGACGATGCGTTCGGTCAGGCCCCGCGGCGCGACCCCGCCGTGCAGGGCGGCGAGGTCGGTCATCGCCTCGCCAAGCAGCGCGCCGAGGTAGACCAGCAGGGCGGTGCGGTCCTCGCGGTACTCCCCGAGCAGCGCCAGCCGGGCCGGGGAGCACGGCCAGGCGGCCCCGCACACCCGGCAGCGCCAGGACGGGCGGGCGGCAACGTGCGGGCGGTAGCGGGGCATCGGTGTCTACCCCTTCCGCCGCTGCGCGGTGTGGGGTACCGCGAGAGCCTGCGAAGGCCGCCGGGACATGGGTCGCTGCCGTGCGGCCTGCGGTGCCGCCATGACCTGCGGGTGCCGCCGGGGCATGGGTCGCATGGTCGAGCCTCCGTCAACGGTCGAGGGGAGCGTCCGCCGACCTTTCATCGGCGGACGCTTCCGGCCTGATTCCGCCCACCGTCCGATCCCGTGAGCGGTTCCGCTGCGTGACAGTCTGTTGATGTTCCGGCTACGGTGGGACGTCTGACCCGCCGACGGTCGGGGCGTGGTTCGGCCGATTTCGAGTGGTACGACGATGTACGGAGGCTGTCCGTGGAAAGCTCGTCCATGCTGGACCACTTCGCGGAGGAGTTACGGCTGGCCCGCGCCGCCACCGGCATGTCCCAGGCGGCGCTGGCCGAGGCGTTGAGCTATTCGGGCGCGCTGGTGGCCAAGGTGGAGACCTGCGAGCGCCGGCCGAGCCTGGACTTCGCGCGCCGCTGCGACACGGTGCTCGCCACCGACGGCCGGTTCGAGCGAATCCAACGCCGAATCAGCCGGGAAGCCGTGGTGCCCTGGGCGCGTGATTGGACCGGAGTCGAGGCGGAGGCACGGGCTTTCCGCTGGTTCGAGCCGCTCTATGTGCCCGGCCTCCTCCAAACCGAAGGATATGCCCGCGCCATTCTGGTCGGCGCCGGTCTATTCGGTGACGACGAGATTGAACAGCAGGTGACCACGCGAATCGAACGCCAGGTCGTGCTTACCCGTGACCGGCCGCCGCTGCTCACTGCTGTCATCGACGAGTATGTGTTGCGCCGTCAGGTCGGTGAGCCGGAGGTGATGCGCGAGCAGTTGCAGCACCTGGTGAAGCTCGGCACGGCTCTGCCGCGAGTCCGAATCCAGGTCGTGCCACTGTCCGCCGGTGCTTACCCTGGCCTTGACGGGCCCTTCGTGATTGCCACCGCGCCTACCGGCGAGGACGTCGTATACCTGGAGGGGCAGCGCCACGGGCAGGTGGTCGACCGCACCGACTACCTGCGGGAGGTGGTCGAGGTATGGGAGTCGATCCGTGGTGAGACACTTTCTCAGCAGCAGTCCCTTGAGTTGATATCGGAGGTGGCGGAGACGTGGATCTGAGCGACGCTCGGTGGCGCAAGAGCATCCGCAGCAACGGTGGCGGTGGGGCCTGCGTCGAGGTGGCGGACAACCTCTCCGGCGTGGTGGTCGTTCGGGATTCCAAGGACCCGGGTGGGCCGGTGCTGGCATTTGATCCGGATGCCTGGCGCGCGTTCGTCGTCGGGACGCCCCGGCGGCCGTAGTCGTCTTTCCGGGACCGGTCACCTGAGCCACCGGGTCAGGTGGTCGATTTGTCACTGCGGCACTTCCGGCACTGGTTTCTGTGGATGCGTCACTGCTTCGGCCCCGATATCGCGCCGCTGGCCAGCGGGCCGAATCTGAAACGGGTGCCGACAGGGCCGACCACCCCGGTCGTCGGACCGACCCGGCCCTGTCGGCCCTGTCGGCGAGCACTCCTGGTGGCGGTGTCGCTGGTCACCCCGCTGCTGTTGGTGAGGGGTTAGCCGGCGGCTCCGGCGGGGCATGTCGGAGGGCGACATCCCCAGATCAGGAGGAGGGGCGATGGCCTCCGACGAGAGCCCCGCCGGCCACGACCGCGACGAGGCGGTCACCACCACCGCAGCCCGCCAGGACCGCAACCGGTCCGATGCGCGGCTGTCGGGTGGTCGGGTGTCCGGTGGCCGGGCGTCGGGTGGTCGGGTGTCCGGTGAGCGGTGGGACGCGGACGCTCGTACCCGGCCGGTCGGCCCCGACGACGGCCCGGACAGTCCCACCGACCTGCGTGGCGCGGACTGGAAGGCGGCGCTCAGGCGTACCGCCCGGGAGTTCCAGGAGGACAGCCTGACCGACTGGGCCGCCGCGCTGACCTACTACGGGGTGCTGTCGATCTTCCCCGGGATGCTGGTGCTGATCTCGATCCTCGGGCTGCTCGGCGAGCGGGCCACCGACGGGGTCCGGGACACGGTCGGCCAGGTGGTGCCGGAGGAGAACATCCGGACCATCATCGAGAGCGCGATCGACCAGGCCGGCGAGTCCGGCGGGCTGGCCAGTGTCGCCGCGATCATCGGTCTGGTCGCCGCCTTCTGGTCGGCCTCCGGCTACGTGGGTGCGTTCATGCGCGCCTCGAACAGCATCTACGACGTGCCGGAGGGGCGGCCGGTCTGGAAGACCCTGCCCATCCGGCTCGGGGTGACCGCCCTGGTCGGTGTGCTGCTGCTCGCCGCTGCGGTGATCGTGGTCTTCACCGGCGGTCTCGCCGAGCAGGTGGGCAGCGCCGTCGGGCTCGGTTCCACGGCGCCGACGGTGTGGAACATCGCCAAGTGGCCGGTGCTGTTGGTGCTGGTCAGCCTCATGTTCGCCATCCTCTACTGGGCCTCGCCCAACGCCCGGCACGGCGGGTTCCGCTGGGTCAGCCCGGGTGGCGTGCTGGCCGTGCTGCTCTGGCTGCTCGTCTCCGGCATCTTCGCCCTCTACGTGAGCAACTTCGGGTCCTACAACAAGACCTACGGCGCGCTGGCCGGCGTGATCATCTTCCTGGTGTGGCTCTGGCTGAGCAACATCGCCGTCCTGCTCGGTGCCGAGTTCGATGCCGAGCTGGAGCGGGGCCGGGCCATCTCCGCCGGCCACACGCCCGATGAGGAGCCGTACGTCGAGCTGCGCGACGACCGCAAGCTGCGCAAGAAGCGCAACGCCGCGCCCGGCCGCTGACCTGCCGTCCGGCCCCGCCCCGCCCCGTCGCGTCCGACCCGGCGGGGCGGTGGCGTGTCCGGCGCGACCTGCTCCGGGAGAGGTTCCCCTACACGACGTGGGCCGGATGTGCGAGGGTCACCCGGTGGCGGTAGCAGGTCGTTGCGAGTCTTTTTCGTTCTGTCAACCTTTTCTTGATCGACTAGTAGCTTTTGTTCGTTCGGACAAAAGTTGCCGACAGAACGACTGAAGCTATGGACACGTGCCGCGGAAGTCTCCTACTGTGTCGACCACAACACAACGGCGTGACGTCAATGTGAACCCTGAGGCGGAGGTGAGTCCCGTGCGAACGGCAGATCCCCTGCACGTGCAGCTGCTCCGGCTGCTCCGTGACGAGGGCCCCGCGTCCCGGGCCGAGCTGGGCGACCGGTTGCAGATGCCCCGGCCCCGGCTCCTCGCCGAGCTGGATCGGCTGGTCGGGCTGGGCCTGGTGGCCGAGGCCGGACTGGCCGCCTCCCGAGGCGGCCGACGCTCCACCCTGGTCGAGTTGAACCCCGACCTCCGGTTCGCCGCCGTCGACATGGGCGCCAGCTCGATCGACGTCGAGGTGGTCAACGGGCGGCTGGAACCGGTCGCCGCGTACGCCGAGCCGGCCGACATCCGCTCCGGCCCGAAGGCCATCCTGCACCGGGTCAACGACCTGCTGCACAAGGCCCGGGTGGACGGGGCGTACGAGCGGCTCAACGGCGTCGGCGTCGGCGTCCCCGGCCCGGTCAGCTTCCGGGACGGCGTGCCGGTCTCGCCGCCGATCATGCCCGGCTGGGACCGCTACCCGGTGCGCGAGCTGCTCAGCCGCGAGCACGGCTGCCCTGCGGTGGTCGACAACGACGTCAACATCATGGCGATCGGTGAGCGGCACGGGGGGGTGGCCCACTCGGTCGACGACTTCCTCTTCATCAAGATCGGCACCGGAATAGGGTGCGGGATCTACCTCAGCGGCGAGGTCTACCGGGGCACCGACGGTTGCGCCGGGGACATCGGGCACATCCAGGTCGAGGCCGGTGGTCCGGCCTGCTCGTGCGGCAACGCCGGCTGCCTGGAGGCCGTCTTCAGCGGGGCCGCTCTGGCCCGGGAGGCCGCCACCGCCGCCCGTACCGGCACCTCGCCGGCCCTGGCCGAGCGGCTCGCCGCCCGGGGCGCGGTCTCCGCCCGCGACGTCGCGGAGGCGGCGATCGAGGGGGACGCCACCTGCATCCAGCTGATCCGCGACGGGGGCCGCCGGGTCGGGCAGGTGCTGGCCGGGCTGGTCAGCTTCACCAACCCGTCGATGATCGTCATCGGTGGGGGGCTGGCCCACCTCGGGCACATCCTGCTCGCCGAGATCCGCAGCGTGGTCTACCGCCGCTCGCTGCCGCTGGCCACCGGCAACCTGCCGGTGGTCCTGTCCGAGCTGGGACCGCGCGCCGGAGTAGCCGGCGCGGCCGTCCTCGCCAGCGACGTCGCCTTCGGGGAGGCATCATGAGTAACGAGTCGACCCCCGCCGGGGCCAGCCCGCTGGTCGAGGCACCCGCCGACACCGTCGCCGGTGAGGTGGTGCTCCGCCTGACCGACGTGGTCAAGACCTTCCCCGGGGTGCGCGCCCTGGACGGCGTCCAGCTCGAGGTGCGCGCCGGCGAGGTGCACTGCCTGCTCGGGCAGAACGGCGCCGGCAAGTCCACCCTGATCAAGGTGCTCGCCGGGGTGCACCGACCGGACTCCGGTCAGGTGCAGTGGCGCGGCGAGCCGGCGAACTTCGCCAACCCGCAGGCCGCCATGCGTGCCGGCATCGCCACCATCTACCAGGAACTCGACCTCGTCGAGGACCTGTCGGTCGCGGAGAACGCCTTCCTCGGCCACGAGCCGAAGGTCGCCGGCTTCGTCCGGCGCGGGCAGATGGCCCGGCGTACCCGGGAGATCCTGAGCCGGCTCGGCCACGGCGAGATCCCGCCCGGCCGGATGGTCCGGGCACTCCCGGCCGCCGGCAAGCAGGTGGTCAGCATGGCCCGCGCGCTCTCCCACGAGGCCCGACTGATCATCATGGACGAGCCGAGCGCGGTGCTGGCCCACGACGAGGTGGACAACCTCTTCCGGATCATCCGGGAACTCACCGCCCAGGGCATCGCGGTCATCTACATCTCGCACCGGATGGAGGAGATCCGCGAGATCGGCGACCGGGTCACCGTCCTCAAGGACGGCCGGACCACCGCGGCGAACCTGCCGGCCCGGGACACCCCGACCCGCGACCTGGTCGCCCGGATGACCGGCCGGACCATCGAGTACGTCTTCCCGGACCGCCCGACCGCGCCCGCCACCGGCGAGGAACTGCTGCGGGTCGACCGGCTGAGCCGGTCCGGCGAGTTCGCCGACGTCTCGCTCAGCGTCCGCCCCGGTGAGATCGTGGGCATCGCCGGCCTGGTCGGCTCCGGCCGCTCGGAGCTGCTGGAGACGATCTACGGCGCCCGCCGTGCCGAGTCCGGCACCGTCCGGATGGGCGGTCGGGCACTGCGTCCGGGCAGCGTCGGCGCGGCCGTGCGGGCCGGCATGGGCATGGCCCCGGAGGAGCGCAAGAGCCAGGCGTTGCTGCTCGGCGAGCCGATCCACCGCAACGTCACCCTGGCGACCTTCACCCGGTACGCCCGCCTCGGCTTCACCGACGCCGGGCGGGAACGGGCCGAGGCGGAGCGGATCGCCGACGACCTCCAGCTCCGGCCCAACGACGTGCGCCGGGCGGTACGCACCCTCTCCGGCGGTAACCAGCAGAAGGTGGTGGTCGGGCGCTGGCTGCTCGGCGACACCCGGTTGCTGCTGCTCGACGAGCCGACCCGGGGGGTGGACGTGGGGGCCCGCGCCGAGCTGTACCGGGTGATCCGGGGGCTGGCCGCCAAGGGGGTCGGCGTGCTGCTGGTCTCCAGCGAGGTACCCGAGGTTCTCGGCCTGGCCGATCGGGTGCTGGTGATGCGCGAGGGCCGGATGGTGCGCGAGGCGCCCGCCGGCGAACTGGACGAGAACACAGTGCTCGACCTCGTCATGGCGGGGTCTCTGATGGAAGGCGCGCCGGCATGAGCGAGCGCAGTGAGCATAACGAGGTGGCGGCATGAGTGAGTCGACCGGGACCACGACGCCGGACCGGCCGGCGGACCTGCCGACGCAGTCCCCGCCGGTCGACCCGGCCGGAACAGCGGTGGCCAAGGAGAATTCCAGGGCGAGACGGTTGTCCTTCTGGCAGGGCGACGGGGGTGAGGGCGCGAGGCGCAACCTCGGCCTGATCGGGGTGCTGGTGGTGCTGGTCGTGATCGGTGCGGCCACCCGCTGGGACCTCTACTCCAACCCGGACTGGGTGTGGGGCAACACGCTGACCATTCTCAAGCTCGCCTCGGTGGTCGGGGTGGTCACCGTCGGGATGACCTTCGTGATCATCGGAGGCGGCATCGACCTGTCGGTCGGCGCGATCGTCGCCCTCGCCGGGGTGTGGGCGACCACGCTCGCCACCCAGAGCTACGGCGCCGGCGGCATGATCTTCACGGCGATCGTGGTCGGCACGGCGGTCGGCGTGGTCAACGGGCTGCTCATCTCGTACGGACGGCTGGTGGCGTTCATCGCCACGCTGGCCATGATGGTCGCCGCCCGGGGCCTGGCCGCCCAGATCTCCGGCAAGCAGACCCAGGTGTCGGACAACACCTTCATCAACGGCATCGCCAGCACCGACCTGCTCGGCATCCCGCTGCTGGTCTACATCCTGGCCGCCGTGGTCGCCGCCGGTTGGGTGCTGCTCAACCGGACCACCTTCGGTCGGCGCACGGTCGCCGTCGGCGGCAACCCCGAGGCGGCCCGGCTCGCCGGCATCAACGTCCGGCGGCACACCCTGCTGCTCTACGCGCTCTCCGGGCTCTGCTGCGGCATCGCCGCGATCATGCTGACCGCGCAGGCCAACTCCGCCCAGGCGGCCATGGCCAACCTGTACGAGTTGGACGCGATCGCCGCGGCCATCATCGGCGGCACGCTGCTCAGCGGCGGCCGGGGCACCATCGTCGGCTCCCTGCTCGGGGTGCTGATCTTCTCCACCATCACCAACCTCTTCGCCATCAACGGCCTCTCCACCGAGGCCCAGAACATGGTCAAGGGCGGCATCATCGTCGGCGCCGTCCTGATCCAGCAGGTGCAGTTCCGCAGCCTCACCCAGTTCCTCGGCCGAAACAAGGCCACCCCCGCCTGACCGGACGCGCCGCCCGACCGGGCGCGGCCCTACCCTTCGCACCACCGCATTCCGGCGGCCACCGACGGTGGCCGGGATGAGCACGCTCTTTTTCACCCCACCATCCGTCATTTCAGGAGGTCGTCATGACCCAGCCCCGTGACCTGTCCCGCCGCCGGCTGCTCTTCGGCGGTGCGGCGGTCGGCGCCGGCGTGCTCCTCGCCGGCTGCACCAGCAACGAGGCCGCGCCGACCGCGGCACAGACCAAGGCGGCCGACAACGCCGAGGGCGGCAACAGCACCCCCGGCAAGAAGGTGACCATCGGCTTCTCCGCCCCGGCCGCCGACCACGGCTGGCTCGCCGCCATCACCAACAACGCCAAGGCGCAGGCCGGCGCGTACTCCGACGTGGACTTCAAGACCGTCGAGGCCGGCGCGGACGCGGCGGCCCAGCGGGCCGCGCTGTCCACCCTGATCGCCCAGAAGCCGGACGTCATCGTGATGCTCCCGCACGACGGCAAGGAGCTCAACGCCGCCGGCCTGGAGGCGATGAAGGCCGGTATCCCGGTGGTCAACCTGGACCGGGCCTTCCCGGACGCGCTGGCCTACCGGCTGCAGATCATGGGCGACAACTACGGCATGGGCGTGGCCGCCGCGAACTACATCGTGGAACAGCTCAAGGCCAAGGGCGTCAGCGCCCCGATCATCGGCGAGATCCCCGGCATCGACGCGCTGGAGCTGACCCAGCAGCGGTCGAAGGGCTTCTCCGACACCCTGGCCGCAGCCGGCTTCAAGGTGGCCAACCGGCGGCCGGCGGAGTTCACCGCCGACTCCGGCCAGCAGGCGGCCACCGGCCTGTTCCAGGCGCTGCCGAAGATCGACGCGATCTGGAACCACGACGACGACCAGGGCATCGGTGTCCTGGCCGCGGTGAACCAGGCCAACCGCAAGGAATTCTTCATGGTCGGCGGTGCCGGCTCGAAGAAGGCCATGGAGGACATCCAGGCCGACAACACGGTGCTCAAGGCGACCGTGACCTACAGCCCGTCGATGGCCTCCTCGGCCATCTCCCTGGCCCGCCTGATCGGCCAGGGCAAGGGCATGTCCGACCTGGTGGAACTCCAGGTACCCAAGGAGATCGTGCTCGCATCCGAGACGATCACCAAGGAGAACGCGAGCAACTACCTCAAGCTCGGGTTCTGACACACGGGGGGAGACCCACCTTGTCCACTCACCACAGCGAACTACGGGTCGGCATGATCGGCTACTCGTTCATGGGCGCCGCGCACTCACAGGCGTGGCGGACCGTGAACCGGGTGTACGACCTGCCTGCCCGGGTTCGGATGGCGAAGATCTGCGGCCGGGACGCCGCGAAGGTCGCCGAGGCGGCCGACCGGCTCGGCTGGGAGGGGCACACCACAGACTGGCGTGCCCTGGTCGCCTCGGATGACATCGACGTGATCGACATCTGCACACCGGGGGACAGCCACGCCGAGATCGCGCTCGCCGCGCTTGCCGCCGGAAAGCACGTGATCTGCGAGAAGCCGCTGGCCAACACGGTGGCCGAGGCGCGGGCGATGACCGCCGCCGCGGCCACCGCCGGTGCCGCCGGAGTCCGCTCCATGTGCGGGTTCAACTACCGCCGGGTGCCCGCCGTCGCCCTGATGCGACAGATGGTCGCCGATGGACGGCTCGGGACGATCCGGCACGTCCGCGCGACGTACCTCCAGGACTGGATCGTCGATCCGCAGTTCCCCCTGGTCTGGAGGTTGCAGAAGGACAAGGCGGGCTCCGGTGCCCTCGGCGACATCGGGGCGCACATCATCGATCTGACCCAGCACGTGACCGGCCAACGGATCACCGGGGTCAGTGCGGTGACCGAGACGTTCGTCAAGGAGCGTCCGTTGCCGGGCGCATCGAGCGGCCTGGCCGCGGAGGTCGACGACAGCGGGACGGCGACCGGCACGGTCACCGTCGACGACGCGGCGATCTTCGTGGCCCGGCTCGACGAGGGCTCACTGGCCACGTACGAGGCGACCCGGTTCGCCACCGGCCGCAAGAACGCCCTCCGGGTGGAGATCAACGGATCGCTCGGTTCGGTGGTGTTCGACCTGGAACGCCTCAACGAACTGGAGTTCTACGACGCCTCCCGGCCGGCGACCGAGCAGGGATTCACCCGAATCCTGGTCACCGAGGCGGAGCACCCGTACATGGCGGCGTGGTGGCCGCCGGGCCACATCATCGGCTACGAGCACTCCTTCACCCACGAGATGCGCGATTTCGTCGAGGCGGTCGCCACCGGCACCGACCCGACCCCGTCGTTCGCCGACGCGTTGCAGGTCCAGCTCGTGCTGGACGCGGTGACCCGCTCGGCGGAGCTCGGGTCGCAGTGGACCGACGTCGAGCCGGCACTGGCCGTGCTCGCCGTCTGACCAGCCACCTCCGCCGCCGACCGGCGAGGGACCGGCCGCGGTTGCGCCCCGCGGCCGGGCCGGGGTCGGCAGCGGAGGGCGTGCCTCGGGCCACCGGCCCGGGGGCATGCGCACGATGGCCGTCCGGTGCGGCCGGACCGGGATTCCCCGGTCGCACCGGAGGGCCGCCAGCACCACCAGAACGGGTGATCCGGGTACCCCTGCGGGAACCCGGGCCGCCACCACCATTCGTCCGGCCGAGGGCGCGCCGCCGCCAATGGCCGGATGCGGGGAGGCAGGGCCGAGACGCCGAACCGGCCCTGCCTGCCAGCCCCGTCCGCACGCCGTGCGGGAGCCGGGATACGGCGTCGACGCCGCCGACGTCGACGCCGTACCCGGTGCCATCCCGGACGACCGGGCGGGCGGGGCCACCCCGCGCCGACTCGACCTGAGGACGTTCGACCCGACGGAAGGAGCACCATGCGTACGGGTGTCTGGCTGGTGGGAGCGCGCGGTTCCGTCGCGACCACCGGCATCGTCGGGGGGCTCGCCCTGCGGGCCGGCCTCACCGGCCCCACCGGCTGTGTCACCGAACTGCCCGACCTGCGGGGGCCCGCCCTGCCCGCCTTCGCCGACCTGGTCTTCGGCGGGCACGACGTGGCCACCACCCCGCTGACCAAGCGGGCCGAGGCGCTCGGCGACGCCGGGGTGCTGCCCGGCCGGCTGGCCACCGCGCTCGCCGCCGACCTGGCCGCCGTCGAGGACGACCTGCGACCCGCGCCGACCGGCGGCAGCCAGGCCGACCGGGCCGCCGTCATCACCGCCGACCTGATCGCGTTCCGCGACCGGCACCGGCTGGACCGGGTGGTCGTGGTCAACGTCTCCGCCACCGAGCCGGCCGCCGGGCCGCACCCCGGCCACGCCGACCCGGACGCCCTGCGGGCCGCGCTCGCCGGCCCGGACGAGGTGCTGCCGCCCAGCTCGCTGTACGCGTACGCGGCAGTCGAGGCGGGCTGCCCGTACGTCGACTTCACCCCGTCCACCGGACTGCGCCTGCCGGCGCTCGCGGCGTTGGCCGCCCAGCGTGGCCTGCCGTACGCCGGGCACGACGGCAAGACCGGGGAGACCCTGGTCAAGTCGGTGCTCGCCCCGATGTTCGCGATGCGTCACCTGGCGGTGCGGTCCTGGTCCGGGGTCAACCTGCTCGGTGGCGGCGACGGGGCGACCCTGGCCGAACCGGCCGCCAACGCCGCCAAGGTGGACAGCAAGCAGCGGGTTCTCGGCGAGACGCTCGGCTACGAGCCGCAGGGCGGCACCCGGATCGACTACGTCGAGGACCTGGGCGACTTCAAGACCGCCTGGGACCTGATCACCTTCGCCGGCTTCCTCGGCACCGGGATGCGGATGGAGTTCACCTGGCACGGTTGCGACTCCGCGCTGGCCGCCCCGCTGGTGCTCGACCTGGCCCGACTCACCGCCGCCGCACACGCCGCCGGCCGTGTCGGGCCCCTGCCCGAGCTGGCGTTCTTCTTCAAGGACCCGATCGACTCGCCCACCCACTCGCTCAGCGAGCAGTGGCAACGGCTGGTCGGCTTCACCCGGGAACTGCACGCCGGCGGTGCCGGGTGACCAGCCTGGCCGACCTGGCCGAGCTGGTCCGGGCACCGGCCGCGCTCTCCGTACCGGGGGACCTGGTGGCCGGGGCGGCGGCGGCCGGGGTGCTCGGCCCGCGTACCGCCGGGTTGGCCGGCGCGTCGGTGCTGCTCTATTGGGCCGGGATGGCCGCGAACGACTGGGCGGACCGGGGGCTGGACGCCGAGGAACGCCCCGAGCGGCCGATCCCCAGCGGCCGGGTCACCCCGACCGTCGCCGCCGGTGTCGCCGTCGGGCTCACCGCCGCCGGCCTGGGCCTGGCCGCCGCCGTGGGCGGTCGACGGGCCACCGCCGTCGCGCTCCCGCTCGCCGCCACCATCTGGGGGTACGACCTGGCGGCGAAGAACACCGCCGCCGGCCCCGCCGTGATGGCCGCCTGCCGAGGGCTGGACGTGCTGCTCGGCGCGTCGCCCGGCCGGCCGGTCCGGGCGCTGCCGGCGGCGCTGACCGTCGCCGCGCACACCTGGACGGTCACCGCCCTGTCCCGGCGCGAGGTGACCGGCACCGACGCCGACCTGCCCCGGCGTACTCTCGCCGGCACCGCCCTGGTCGCGCTGGCCGCCACCACCCTGCCCCGCCACACCGCGCGGACCACCACCCCACAGCACACCGCGCCGACCAGTGGCCTGCGGCACACCGTGCCGACCAGCGCCCCGCGTCGACCGGCCCGGTCGATCCCCACCGCGCTGCGTCGACCCGCCGCGACCGTCACCACCGCGCTGCCGGTCGCGTTGGCCGGCTGGTACGTCGCCCGGTACGGCGGCGCGCAGGCCCGGGTGGCGGCCGAGCCCACCGCCGGTCGGGTCCGGGCGGCCGTCGGCGCGGGGATCACCGGGCTGCCCGCGTTGCAGGGCGCGCTCACCGCACGGGCCGGCGCCGGCCTGCTCGGTGCGCTGGTCGCGCTCGCCGCGCCGCTGGGCGGCCGGCTGGCCCGGAAGCTCTCCCCGACATGACCACCCCCCACCGGCTGCGGTTCGGTTACGGCACCAACGGCTTCGCCAACCACCGGCTCGACGACGCCCTGGCGGTGCTGGCCGACCTCGGCTACGAGGGGATCGCGCTCACCCTGGACCACGACCACCTCGACCCGTACGCGCCGGGGCTGGCCCGTCGGGTCGACGCGTTGGCCCACCGGCTGGCCGCGCTCGGCCTGGCCGTGGTGGTGGAGACCGGTGCCCGCTACCTGCTCGACCCGTGGCGCAAGCACGCCCCGACGCTGTTGCACGACGACGCCGCCCGCCGGATCGACTTCCTGGAACGGGCCGTACGCGTCGGTGCCGACCTCGGCGCGGAGGCGGTCTCCTTCTGGGCCGGGGTCCGTCCCGGCCAGGTCGACCCGGCCGTCGCCCGGGACCGGCTGGTCGCCGGGTGCGCCACGGTGGTGGCTGCCGCCGACCGGGCCGGGGTGACCCTGGGCTTCGAGCCGGAGCCGGGGATGCTGGTCGAGGACATCGCCGGCTGGCGGTGGTTGCGCCAGGCCCTCGGTGACCCGGGGTGCTTCGGCATCACCCTCGACATCGGGCACTGCCGGTGCCTGGAGTCGTCGACCGTGCCGGACTGCGTGCAGCAGGTGGCCGAGCACCTGGTCAACGTGCAGATCGACGACATGCGCCGGGGTGTGCACGAGCACCTGGAGTTCGGCACCGGCGAGATCGACTTCCCGCCGGTGCTGCGCGCCCTGGCCGACGCCGGCTACCGGGGGTTGGTCGCCGTGGAACTGCCCCGGCACTCGCATGCCGCGCCCACCGTGGCGGCCCGGTCGCTGGACTTCCTGCGGACCGCCGCCCACCACGCCGGCCTCGACCCGGGCGGGCCACCCGCGCGCCTCGGCGCCGACCACACCACCGGGGTGGACTGACCACCGCCGACCGTACCTGGGGAGGGGAGACGGATGACACCGGAACGACTGCGGGCCGCGCTGGAGGGCGTACCCGATCCTGACTGGCTGGCGACCGCGCTGCGCCGCGTCGCGGCCGAGCCCGACGCGGTCGCGCGGTACTTCCCGGCCGCCGCCC
The DNA here is from genome assembly GCF_044548625.1 of Micromonospora sp. NPDC051925. Taxonomy (NCBI): domain Bacteria; kingdom Bacillati; phylum Actinomycetota; class Actinomycetes; order Micromonosporales; family Micromonosporaceae; genus Micromonospora; species Micromonospora sp. NPDC051925. The sequence continues at coordinate 19,443 of NZ_JBIUCH010000015.1, forward strand.
GACGGTGCGGCCGGCACGAACTGCCCACCGCCCCCGGCTGGACCGCCGACGAGGCGGCCCGGACGTTGCTGCTGGCCGCGATCCCCGCCGACCGGGCCGCCGGTCAGGTCGAGGAGCTGTACCGGTACGGCGACGCCGCCGAGAAACGGGCGGTGCTCAAGGCCCTGCCGCTGCTGCCGATCGGCGCGGCCGGGGTGCCGCTGCTGCACGACGCGATCCGCACCAACGACACCCGGCTGGTCGCCGCCGCGCTCGGCCCGTACGCCCGGCACCTGGCGCCGGACGCCTGGCGGCAGGCGGTGCTCAAGTGCGTCTTCATCGGGGTGCCGCTGGCCGCCGTCGCCGACCTGGACAGCCGCGCCGACGGGGAACTGGCCGAGATGCTCGCCGCGCTCGCTGCGGAGCGGCACGCCGCCGGCCGGCAACTCCCCGCCGACGCCACCGCACTGCTCGACCGGCTCACCATCAGGGAGGCGTGAATGCGCATCTTCGACCCGCACATCCACATGACGTCGCGGACCACCGACGACTACGAGCGGATGGCCGCCGCCGGGGTCCGCGCCGTGGTCGAGCCGGCCTTCTGGCTGGGGCAGCCGCGCACCAGCGCCGCCTCCTTCGCCGACTACTTCGACTCGCTGATCGGCTGGGAGCCGTTCCGGGCCGGGCAGTTCGGCGTCCGGCACCACGCCACCGTGGCGCTGAACCCGAAGGAGGCCAACGACCCGCGTTGCCGGCCGGTGCTCGACCTGCTGCCCCGCTACCTGGAGAAGGACGCCGTGGTCGCGGTCGGCGAGATCGGCTACGACGACATGACGCCGGCCGAGGACGAGGCGTTCGCCACCCAGCTCGCCCTGGCCGTCGACCACGACCTGCCGGCGCTGGTGCACACCCCGCACCGGGACAAGGCGCGCGGCGTCGAACGCAGCCTCGCGGTGGTCGCCGAGTCCGGCATCGCCCCGGGCCGGGTGGCCCTGGACCACCTCAACGAGGTGACCGTGAAGCTGGCCCGGGACAGCGGCTGCTGGCTGGGCTTCTCCATCTACCCGGACACCAAGATGTCGCCGCCGCGGATGGTGGAGCTGCTGCGGACGTACGGGACCGAGCGGATGCTTGTCAACTCGGCCGCCGACTGGGGACGCTCCGACCCGCTGCTCACCCGGGCCACCGGGGAGGCGATGCTGGCCGCCGGGTTCACCGACGACGACGTCGACCGGGTGCTCTGGCGCAACCCGGTGGAGTTCTACGGGCAGTCCGGGCGGCTCGACCTGACCGACCTGGACGCCCCGGCCGCCGGCACCTTCGCCGGCAACTCGATCCTGCGCGGCGGCGACTGATGCGGCTGCGGCACGCCGACGGCAGCACCGTCCACCTCGGCTACTGCACCAACGTGCACCCCGCCGAGGACACCGCCGGCATCCTCACCCAACTCGACACGTACGCGGTGCCGGTGCGCGAGGCGCTCGGCACGGACCTGCTCGGCCTGGGGCTGTGGCTGGCCGCCCCGGTCGCCGCCGAGCTGGCCGCCGATCCGGCCGCCCGGCGCCGGCTGCGTGCCGAGCTGACCCACCGGGGGCTGGAGGTGGTCACCCTCAACGGCTTCCCGTACGCGGCCTTCCAGGCCCCGGTGGTCAAGGGCGCGGTCTACCACCCGGACTGGACCACCGGGCAGCGGCTGCGCTACACCCTCGACCTGGCCCGGGTGCTGGCCGACCTGCTCCCCGACGACGCCGCCCGGGGGTCGATCTCCACCCTGCCGCTGGCCTGGCGGCAGCCCTGGGACGCGACCCACGTCGACACCGCCCGCCGTCGCCTCGCCGCGCTCACCGCCGGACTGGCCGAGGTGGAACGCGACACCGGCCGCCCGGTGCGGGTGGGCTTCGAGCCCGAACCGGGCTGCGTGGTGGAGAGCAGCGGGCAGGCCGCCGCGCTGCTGAGCGGCCTCGACCCGGACCGGCTCGGGGTCTGTCTCGACCTGGCCCACCTCGCCTGCGCCTGGGAGGAGCCCGTCGAAGCGCTGGCCCGGCTGCGCGCCGCCGGCCTGCCGGTGGTCAAGGTGCAGGTCTCCGCCGCCCTGGAGGCGGCCGACCCGGTCGCCGACGCCGAGGCGCTGGGCCGCTGGGTGGAGCCGCGCTTCCTGCACCAGACCCGGACGGCCGGCTGCGCCCACGCCGCCGATCCGGCCGATCCGGCGTACGCGGCCGACGACCTGGACGCGGCGCTGGCCGCGCGGCTGCCCGGGGCGTGGCGGGTGCACTACCACGTGCCGCTGCACGCCCCGCCCGAGCCGCCGTTGACCTCGACCCTGCCGGTGCTGCGTGCCGCGCTGGCCGCGTTGCTCGGCGGGGCGACCGCCGGCTGCGACCACCTGGACGTCGAGACGTACACGTGGGGGGTGCTGCCGGCGGCGCGGCGTCCGCGCACCGATGCGGAGCTGGCCGCCGGCATCGCCGCCGAGCTGGCCTTCGCCCGCGACGAACTGGTCACCCTCGGCCTGACCCCGGCCGGCCGAACCGCCAACGGCCTGACCCCGGCCGGCCGAACCGTCCCGACAACCCTGGGAGTACGACGATGAGCGAGCGCCACCGACCGGGCACAGTGGTGTGCCACCGCCGCGCCCGGCGCAGCGAGGTGTCGGCATGAGCCGCCGGCTGGTGGTGCTGGACGTGGTCGGGCTGACCCCCCGGCTGCTGGCCCACATGCCCCGCCTGCGTGCCGTCGCCGAGCAGGGGTTCTCCGCCGAGCTGGGTACCGTGCTGCCGGCGGTGACCTGCTCGGCGCAGGCCACCCTGCTGACCGGTGAGCCGCCGTCCGGGCACGGCATCGTCGGCAACGGCTGGTACTTCCGCGACCTCGGCGAGGTGCTGCTGTGGCGGCAGCACCACGCGCTGGTCGGCGGGGAGAAGCTGTGGCAGGCCGCCCGCCGGGTCGAGCCCGGCTACACGGTGGCCAACGTCTGCTGGTGGTACGCGATGGGCGCGGACGTCAACTGGACCGTCACGCCCCGCCCGATCTACTACGCCGACGGGCGCAAGGAGCCGGACTGCTGGACCGATCCGCCGGAGCTGCACGACACGCTCACCGAGGCGCTCGGCACCTTCCCGCTGTTCACCTACTGGGGGCCGGGCGCCGGGCTGCCCTCGTCCCGGTGGATCTGCCGGGCCGCCGAGCGGATCCTCGCCGACCAGGCCCCCGACCTGACCCTGGTCTACGTCCCGCACCTCGACTACGACCTGCAACGATTCGGCCCGTCCTCGCCCCGGGCCGCCGCCGCCGCGGCCGAGCTGGACGCGGTGCTCGCCCCGCTGCTGGACGCCGCGCGGGCCGCCGACGCGACAGTGGTGGCGCTCTCCGAGTACGGCATCACCGACGTCTCCCGCCCGGTGGACGTCAACCGGCTGCTGCGGTCCGAGGGGCTGCTGCGGGTCTACACCCAGGACGGCATGGAGTACCTGGACCCGTGGACGTCCCGGGCCTTCGCCGTCGCCGACCACCAGATCGCCCACGTCTACGTCAAGGACCCGGCGGACGTGCCGGCGGTGGCGAAGCTCTGCGTCGCCCTGCCCGGGGTGGCCGAGGTGCTCGACGCCGAGGGCAAGGCGGCGGCCGGGCTGGACCACGAGCGCGCCGGTGAGCTGGTGCTGGTCGCCGAGCCGGACTCGTGGTTCACCTACTACTACTGGCTGGACGACGACCGCGCCCCGGACTTCGCCCGCAACGTGGAGATCCACCGAAAGCCCGGGTACGACCCGGCGGAGCTGTTCTTCGACCCGGCCGGACCGGGTGCGGCGAAGCGGCGGGCGGGGGTCGCCCTGGCCCGCAAGAAGCTCGGCATGCGCTACCTGATGAGCGTGGTCGGCCTGGACGCCGGGGCGCGGGCGGTACGCGGTTCGCACGGCCGGCTGCCGGCCGACCCGGCGGACGGCCCGGTGCTGCTCTGCTCCGACCCGTCCGCCGCCCGGGACACCTTCGCCGCCACCGAGGTCAAGGCGTTGCTGCTGGACCTGGCCGGCCTGGGATCGGCTGCCGGTGCGGTGTCGACGGCTGTGGATGCGGTGTCGACGGAGTCGGGTGTCGGTGGGACGTCCTCGGTCCCGACCGGTCCGCCGGGTGCGGGGGACCGGCGGTGACGGTCACCGCCGCCCCGACCGATGCCAGTGAGCTGCGGACCCGGTTCGACGCCGAGTTGGTGGCCTTTCTCGACCGGCAGGGCCCGGACTGGCCGGACGGCGCGCCGCGCGGCATCTTCACCGCGCTGCACCGGTTCGTGCTGGCCGGTGGGAAACGGCTGCGTCCGCTCTTCTGCTACTGGGGCTGGCGGGGGGCCGGGGGCGCGGACGACCGGCCGATCGTGGTGGCCGCGGCGGCGTTGGAGCTGTTCCACGCGTTCGCCCTGATCCACGACGACATCCTGGACGGCAGCGACCACCGTCGGGGCGCCCCGTCGGTGCACCGGCTCTTCGCCGACCTGCACACCCAGTCGGCCTGGCGCGGCGACCCGGAGACCTACGGCCGGAACACCGCGCTGCTCTGCGGGGATCTCTGTGCCGCCTGGTCGGACCAGATGTTCCACGAGTGCGGGTTGACCTCCGCTCAGGTCTGGCAGGGTTACCAGGTCTTCGCCCGGATGCGCACCGAGGTGATCGCGGGGGAGTACCTGGACCTGGTCTCCGGGGTCGGGGACGGCTCGGTGGCCAGCGCGCTCACCGTGATCCGGATGAAGGCGGCCCGGTACACGGTGACCCGGCCGTTGCAGATCGGCGCGGCGCTGGCCGGTGCCCCGGCGGAGCTGATCGCCGCGCTCATCGACTTCGGTGACCCGTTGGGGGACGCGTTCCAGCTCCGCGACGACGTGCTGGGCGTCTTCGGTGACCCGGTGGTGACCGGGAAGTCCGTCCTGGACGATCTGCGGGAGGGCAAGCCGACCGTGATGATGGCGCTGGCCCGGGACGCCGCCGACCGGGTCCAGGCCGCCCGGCTGCGTGATCTGTTCGGCAATCCCGAGCTGGACGCGGAGGGCGCCGCCGAGTTGCGGACGATCATCGAGGCCACCGGGGCACGGGAGCAGATCGAGCGGCTGATCCGGGTCCGCGCCGAAGCGGCGCGGGTCGCCCTGGCCCAGGTGCCGCTGGCGGAGCCGGCGCGTACCGCCCTGGCCGGCCTGGCTGACCAGGCCGTGCACCGGCAACTCTGAGCCGCCCCCGGCCCGGCGTTGCTGCGGTCCGGTCCGCCCTGGTCACTGCTGCCGTTCCGCCCGGCCCGGTCACTGCTGCTGTCCGGTCCGGTCCGGCCCGGTCACTGCTGCTGTCCGGTCCGGTCCGGCCCGGTCACTGCTGCTGTCCGGTCCGGCCCGGCGCTGCTGTCCGGCCCGGTCCCGTCGTCGCTGTTCGGCCCGGTCCCGCCGCCGGGTGGGGGACTTTTCGTTCGATGAGCGGAAGTTGGCAATGGTCCGGCAGAAGGTATGGACAGGAATATTGATAGGGGTTAATGTTCCTGCATCACGAGCATGTTTCGTCGAGGTGAACTGGCGGCGCGGTAATCCATCGACGAGTGACCTTCCGTCGGGCGGCTCACGCCCGGCCGAGGGTCAGGGTCGGTCGACCGGCACCCGGCCGACCCTGCCATACCTCCACCCCCACCACCCACCCCACCACCCGGCATCCGGCGCGGCGGAGCGCGTCCCGCCCTGACCGTGATCCGTCAGGAAGGGACAGCCCCTTAATGTCCACAAAGGACTCATTGACCTACCGTCCCCGACGATGGCTCTCCTCAGCCGCCGCGTTGCTCCTGGCCGTGACGGCCGGCACGGTCACCGCCACCACCGGTCCGGCCAGCCTCGGTGGTCCCACCCCGGCCTCCGCGCACACCGTCAACGCGAGCGACTTCCAGCAGGTCGAACTGGCCCGGGGCGTCGGCGAGATGGGCGAGCCGATGTCGCTCGCCGTGCTGCCGGACCGTTCCGTGCTGCACACCGCCCGCAACGGCACGGTGCGTCGCACCGACTCCGCCGGCGTGACCCGGGTGGTCGGCACGATCCCCGTCTACACCCACGACGAGGAGGGGTTGCAGAGCCTCGGGGTCGACCCGAACTTCGCCACCAACCGGTTCATCTACCTCTACTACGCGCCGCCGCTGTCCACCCCCGGCGGCGACGCGCCCGCCACCGGCACCAACTGGTCCGCCTGGCAGGGCGTGAACCGGCTGTCCCGCTTCACCCTGAACGCCGACTTCACCCTCAACCAGGCCAGCAAGGTCGACGTGCTGGACGTCGGGACCGACCGGGGCATCTGCTGCCACGTCGGCAGCGACATCGACTTCGACGCCGCCGGGAATCTCTACCTGTCCACCGGTGACGACTCCAACCCCTTCGACTCCGCCGGCTACTCGCCGCTGGACGAGCGCACCAACCGCAACCCGGCGTACGACGCCCAGCGCAGCGCCGGCAACACCAACGACCTGCGCGGCAAGCTTCTGCGGATCAAGGTGAACGCGGACGGGTCGTACTCGATCCCGAGTGGGAACCTGTTCGCCCCCGGCACCGCGAAGACCCGTCCGGAGATCTACGCGATGGGTTTCCGCAACCCGTTCCGGATCAGCGTCGACAAGGCCACCGGCATCGTCTACGTCGGCGACTACGGGCCGGACGCCGGCAGCACCAACTCCAACCGGGGGCCCGCCGGCCAGGTCGAGTTCAACCGGGTCACCGGCCCGGGCAACTACGGCTGGCCGTACTGCACCGGCACCAACACCACCACCGAGACGTACAACGAGTGGGACTTCAACAGCAACTCCACCGGGCCCAAGTTCAACTGCACCGGCGGGCCGACCAACAACTCGTTCCGCAACACCGGCCAGGGCACCCTCCCGCCGGCCAAGGCCGCCTGGATCAGGTACGGCGGTGACGCCGGCAGCCCGGCCGCGTTCGGCACCGGCTCCGAGTCCCCGGCGGCCGGCCCGGTCTACCGGTACGACCCCAACAACCCCTCGGCGACGAAGTTCCCGCAGTCCTTCGACGGGCAGTTCTTCGCCACCGAGTTCGGCCGGGGCTGGATCAAGCCGATCCACCTCAACACCGACGGGTCGCCCGGCACCATCGACAGCTTCCCCTGGGTGGGCAAGCAGGTGATGGACTCCGCCTTCGGCCCCGACGGGGCGTACTACCTGCTCGACTACGGCACCGGCTACTACAACGGTGACGCCAACTCGGCGCTGTACCGCTTCGACTACGTCGGCGTCGGCAACCGGGCGCCGGCCGCCCGCGCGAGCGCCGACCGGACCTCCGGGCCCGCGCCGCTGACCGTGAACTTCTCCTCGGCCGGATCCGCCGACCCCGAGGGCGGGACGCTCACCTACTCGTGGGCGTTCGGCGACGGCACCACCTCCCCGGCGGCCAACCCGACGAAGACGTACACCGCGGACGGCGCGTACACCGCGACGCTCACCGTGCGGGATCCGCAGGGGGCGACGGGAACCACCAGCGTCACGGTCAATGTCGGCAACACCGCCCCGACGGTCACGATCAACAGCCCGGGAGACGGCTCGCTGTTCTCCTTCGGTGACACCGTGCCGTTCAGCATCACCGTCACCGACCCCGAGGACGGCACGGTCGACTGCACCAAGGTCAAGATGACCTACGTGCTCGGCCACGACCAGCACGGCCACCAGATCACCTCGGTCAACGGCTGCTCCGGCTCGATCACCATCCCGGTCGACGGCGAGCACGACGAGGCGGCGAACATCTTCGCCATCTTCGACGCCGAGTACACCGACGCCGGCGGGCTCACCACCCACACCCAGCACACCCTCCAGCCCCGGCACCGGCAGGCCGAGCACTTCAAGACCTCGTCCGGCGTCGACACCTTCGACAAGAGCCCCGCCGAGGGCGGGAAGACCGTCGGCAACATCGAGAACGGGGACTGGATCGGGTTCACGCCGTACCAGTTGGGCACCGTCACCTCGTTCAGCGCCCGGGTCTCCTCGGCCGGGGCCGGCGGCACCCTCCAACTCCGTGCCGGCTCACCCACCGGCACCGTGCTCGGGCAGGCCACCGTTCCGGTCACCGGCGGTTGGGACGTCTTCACCACGATCACCGGCACGGTGTCCGGTGCTCCCGCCGGCACCACCACGCTCTACCTGACCTTCGCCGGTGGCACCGGGGTGCTCTACGACGTGGACGCGTTCAACCTGAACAGCGGCACCGTGACGACCCGTACCGGCCCGATCCGGGGCCTGGCCGGCAAGTGTCTCGACGTACGCAACGGCGCCACCGCCGACGGCACCCAGATCCAGATCTACACCTGCAACGGCGGTACCAGCCAGAGCTGGACGGTGACGCCGAACAGCACCATCAAGGCGCTGGGCAAGTGCCTGGACGTCAACGGCGGCGGCACCGCCGATGGCACGAAGATCCAGCTCTGGACCTGCACCGGTGGCACCCCGCAGAACTGGACGGCCCAGTCCGACGGCACCCTGCGCAACCCCGCCTCCGGCAAGTGCCTCGACGTCACCGGCAACAACTCCGCCGACGGCACCGCGGTCCTGCTGTGGACCTGTAGCGCCGCCGCCAACCAGAAGTGGACCCTGCCCTGACCTGACGGGCGCGGGACCGGCCCGTCCGGTCCCGCGCCCCCGGCGTACTGGAGCACACATGAGACTCCTCCGACCCGTCCTCGGCGCGGCCACCGCCGTCCTCGCCGTCCTCGCCTGCACCACCCCGGCCACCCCGGCATCCGCCGCCGACGCCGCCTACGACGTGCTCGTCTTCTCCAAGACCACCGGGTTCCGGCACGACTCCATCGCGGTCGGCACCCAGGCCATCCGCGACCTGGGCGCGGCCAACAACTTCACCGTCACCGCCACCGAGGACGGCGCCCAGTTCACCACCGCCAACCTCGCCAAGTACGAGGCGGTGGTCTTCCTCAACACCACCGGCGACGTGCTCAACGCCAGCCAGCAGACCGCCTTCGAGTCGTACATCGGCGCCGGTGGCGGGTACGTCGGCGTGCACTCCGCCGCCGACACCGAGTACGACTGGCCGTTCTACGGCAACCTGGTCGGGGCGTGGTTCGCCTCCCACCCGGCGATCCAGCAGGCCACCGTACGGGTGGAGGACCGGGCGCACGCGGCCACCGCCCACCTCGGCCAGACCTGGCAGCGCACCGACGAGTGGTACAACTACCGCACCAACGCCCGCTCCACCGCGCACGTGCTGGCCAACCTCGACGAGTCGTCGTACTCGGGGGGCGGGATGGGGGCCGACCACCCGCACGTCTGGTGCAAGACGTACAGCGGTGGGCGGTCGTTCTACACCGGCGGCGGCCACAACCAGTCGGCGTACTCCGAGCCGGCCTTCCGGTCCCACCTGCTCGGCGGCATCCGGTACGCGGCCGGTCGGACGAAGGCCGACTGCCGGCCGGAGACCGGCTACACCGCGCTCTACAACGGGTCCACCAACGGCTGGTCGCAGGCCGGGCCGGGGAGCTTCACCAACTCCAACGCCACCCTCAGCTCCGTCGGCGGGCTGGGCATGCTCTGGTACAGCACCAAGCAGTTCACCAACTACTCGCTCAAGCTGGACTGGAAGATGGACGGGGACGACAATTCCGGCGTCCTGATCGGCTTCCCGCCGTCGAGCGACCCGAACTCGGCGATGGACAACGGCTACGAGGTGCAGATCGACGCCACCGACACCGCCGACCGGACCACCGGCTCGATCTACTCGTTCAAGGCCGCCGACCAGGCCGCCCGGGACGCGGCGCTGAACCCGCCGGGGGAGTGGAACACCTACGAGCTGCTGGTCGAGGGGGAACGGCTCCAGGTCCTGCTCAACGGGGTGAAGATCAATGACTTCACCAACACCGACCCGGTCCGCTCGCTCGCCGGCCACATCGGCATCCAGAACCACGGCACCGGTGACGACGTCTCGTTCCGCAACATCCGGATCAAGGAACTGGGCGGCACCCCGAGCACCGGCACCGGCCCGATCCGGGGCCTGGCCGGCAAGTGTCTGGACGTGCGGGGCGCGGCCACCGCCGACGGCACCCAGATCCAGATCTACACCTGCAACGGCGGTGCCGGCCAGACCTGGACGGTGACCCCGAACAGCACCATCAAGGCGCTGGGCAAGTGCCTGGACGTCTCCGGCGGTGGCACCGCCAACGGTACGAAGATCCAGCTCTGGACCTGCACCGGTGGCACCCCGCAGAACTGGTCCGCCCAGTCCGACGGCACCCTGCGCAACCCCGCCTCCGGCAAGTGCCTCGACGTCACCGGCAACAACTCCGCCGACAGCACCCCCGTCCTCCTATGGACCTGCAGCTCCTCCGCCCCCAACCAAAAGTGGACCCTCCCCTAACCTCCCCCTCCCCCTAGTTCGCCCCGGTGATCAAGAGGTTTGCGTCAGGTGGGCCGTCCGCCGTGACGTAAACCTCTTGATCACCGTCGAACGGGCGGGGTGGGTGGGTGGGTGGGTGGGTGGGGTGGGTGGGGGTGGGGTGGGTGGGGGCTGCCGTACCTTGGCGGGATGGGACGCCTTGCGCAGTGGCGGCGGGCCGTACGGGGGCACCCGATGGCTGCCGACGTACTGCTGGCCGTGCTGCTCCTCGTGGTCAGCCTGCTGCCGGTGAACCCGCCAGGCGGCCCGCCCCGCGCCCCGCTCGGTGTCGGCACGGTGCTCTTCGCCCTGGCCTGCTGCGGTGCCCTGGCGCTGCGTCGCCGCCACCCACTGGCGGTGCTCGGCACGGTCACCGTGCTGGTGGTGGCCGCCCTGCTGCTCGGCGCCGCCCGCGCTCCCTTCATGATCATCGTGGCCATCGCCGCGTACACGGTGGCGAACCGGACCGATCGGCGGACCGCCTGGGTGACCGGGACCGGCGCGGCGCTCGCCATCGGCGCCGCCGCGGTGTTCGTGGTCGGCATCTCCTGGGTACGGCCGGAGATCGTGGTGCTGCTGCTCTGGTTCGGCTTCGCGGTGGCCGGTGGCGACGCGGTACGCAGCCGGCGGGCATACGTGGCGGTCCTGGAGGAGCGGGCCCGTCGCGCCGAACAGACCCGTGAGGAGGAGGCGCTGCGCCGGGTGGCGGAGGAGCGGCTGCGCATCGCCCGGGAGTTGCACGACGTGGTGGCCCACCACATCGCCCTGATCAACGTGCAGGCCGGGGTGGCCGGCCACCTGCTGTCCGGCCAGCCCGAAGCGGCCCAGGAGGCGCTCGGGCACGTCCGCGCCGCCAGCCGGACCGTCCTCGACGAATTGGCCACCCTGCTCGGGGTGCTGCGCGGTGCCGGGGACAGCGACGTGCCCACCGAGCCGGTCCCCAGCCTGAACCGCCTCGATGCGCTGGTCGAGGGCTTCAGCACCGGTCAGCCGGTGCGCTGGACTGTCGCCGGGCAGCCCCGACCGCTGCCCACCGCCGTGGATGTCGCCGCGTACCGGATCGTCCAGGAGTCGCTGACCAACGCGTACCGGCACGCCCCCCGGGCGGCCGTCGCCGTCCGCCTGCGCTACGACCCGGCCGGCGTCACCATCGAGGTACGCGACGACGGGAACCCCCGCCCGGAGGGCAGCCCGGCGAGCGGTGACCGGGAGAGCGGACCGGCCGGGCGGCCCGCCACGACAGCCGGCGGGGCCAGCGGCGGAACGCCCGGTGCGGCGGGCACCGGGCTCGGGCTGGTCGGGATGCGGGAGCGGGCCGAGACGGTCGGCGGCACCTTCTCCGCCGGCCCCCGTCCGGGCGGCGGCTGGCAGGTTCGCGCCGAACTGCCCGCCCCGGAGGAGGTGGCCGAGTGACGATCCGGGTACTGCTGGCCGACGACCAGAAGCTGCTGCGGGCCGGGTTCCGGGTGCTTGTCGAATCCGCTGCGGACCTGACCGTGGTCGGTGAGGCGGCCACCGGCAGGGAGGCCGTCGACCTGGCCCGGGAGACCCGGCCCGACGTGGTGCTGATGGACATCCGGATGCCCGTGCTGGACGGCCTGGCCGCCACCCGGGAGATCAGCGGCGAGGCCGACCTGGCCGGCGTACGGGTGCTGATCCTGACCACCTTCGAGGTGGACGAGTACGTCTTCGAGGCACTCCGGGCCGGGGCGAGCGGGTTCCTCGGCAAGGGGGTGGAGCCGGCCGAGCTGTTGGACGCGATCCGGACCGTCGCGGCCGGCGAGGCGCTGTTGTCGCCGAAGGCGACCCGGGGGCTGATCGCCCGGTTCCTGTCCCAGCCGCAGCCCGACCCACGGGCCGATCCGGTGCGGCTGCGGGTGCTCACCGACCGGGAGCGGGAGGTGGTCGCCCTGGTCGCCGGCGGGTTGTCCAACGAGCAGATCGCCGCCCACCTGGTGGTCTCACCGTTGACCGCGAAGACCCACGTCAACCGGGCCATGACCAAGCTCGGCGCGCGGGACCGCGCGCAACTCGTCGTGCTCGCGTACCAGAGTGGGCTGGTGCGGGTCGCGGACCCGCCGGCCTCCTGAGCCCCCGGTCCGCCGGCCCCGGTCGGTGGGCTCCCGGTCCGTCGGCCTCTCGGCCGGTGCGCCCGCTGCGGTAGCCGGGGCCGTCGGCTACCACCACGGGGGTACGCGCAGGTGTCTGCCGACGGCCGACGTCACGACCCGGTATCCGCGCCATCGTTGGTCGCATGATCGATGTGACCGACCTCAGCAAACGATACGGCGACAAGGTTGCCGTCGACTCCCTGACCTTCCAGGTCAGGCCCGGGATCGTCACCGGCTTCCTCGGCCCCAACGGCGCCGGCAAGTCCACCACGATGCGGATGATCCTCGGTCTGGACGCCCCGACCACCGGCACTGTCACCGTCAACGGCCGCCGCTACGCCGACCACCCCGCCCCGCTGCGCGAGATCGGCGCGCTGCTCGAGGCGAAGGCGGTACACACCGGCAGGTCCGCCCGCAACCACCTGCTGGCGATGGCGGCCACCACCGGGATCGGTCGACGACGGGTCGACGAGGTGATCGACCTGGTCGGCCTGCACGAGGTGGCCGGCAAGCGGGCCGGCGGCTTCTCCCTCGGCATGGGTCAGCGGCTCGGCATCGCCGCCGCGCTGCTCGGCGACCCCAGGGTGGTGATGCTCGACGAGCCGGTCAACGGCCTCGACCCGGAGGGCATCCGGTGGATCCGCGAGCTGTTGAAGGGGCTCGCCGCCGAGGGGCGGACGGTCTTCGTCAGCTCACACCTGATGAGCGAGATGGCCCAGACCGCCGAACACCTGATCGTCGTCGGCCGGGGTCGGCTGATCGCCGACATCTCCGTCGCCGAGTTCACCCGGCAGGGCACCTCGACCACCGTACGGGTCCGCTCTCCGCAGGCCGGCGTCCTGCGCGACCTGCTCGTCGGCCCGGACGTGACGGTGACCGGTGGGGAACCCGGCCTGCTGGAGGTGACCGGCCTGAGCCGGGAGCAGATCGGTGACCTGGCCGCCACGGTCGGCCTGACCCTGCACGAACTCGCCACCGTCGAGGCGTCCCTGGAGGAGGCGTTCATGACGATGACCCGGGACGCCGTCGAGTACCCCGCCGAACCCCTTGCCGCCGTACCCCTGGCGGCCGGAAGGAGCAGTCGATGACCAGCGCCACGCTCACCCGGGCGTCCGTGCCCGCCGATGCCCGGGTCACCTGGTGGCGGGTGGTCCACGCGGAGTGGATCAAGTTCCGTTCACTCCGGTCGTCCCTGATCATGCTGGCTGCCACCGTGGTCGTCCTGGCCGGTCTGGGCCTGGGGTTCTCCGCCGTGCTGGCGAACAATCCGCCCACCTCCGGCGGGCTGGCCCAGTCCGGACCGGGGCCGTCCCTGCTGGACCCGCTCGGGGTCAGCCTCGGCGGGGTCAACCTGGCGCAGCTGCTCATCGGCACCCTCGGCGTGTTGCTGGTGGCGGGGGAGTACAGCACCGGCATGATCCGCTCGTCGCTGGCCGCCGTGCCGAAGCGCTGGCCGGTGCTCGGCGCGAAGGTGGCCGTGCTGACCGGCGTCTCGCTGGCGGCGCTGGTGCCGACCGTGCTGCTCACCTTCCTCGGCGGGCAGCACATCCTCGGCGCCGACGGCATCTCCCTCGGCGCAGACGGGGTGCTCCGTGCGGTCCTCGGCGCGGCCGGCTACCTGGCCGGGGTGGGGGTGCTCGGGCTGACCCTCGGGGCGCTGCTGCGCAACACCGCTGGCGGGATCACCAGCGTGGTGGCCCTGCTGCTGGTGGTGCCCGGCCTCACCTCGCTCCTGCCGGACAGTTGGTCGGACACCGTCTCGCCCTATCTCCCGTCGAACGCCGGGCAGGCGCTCATGTCGATCGGCTCGAACCCGGACCTGCTCTCCCCGGGCGCGGGGTTGGCCGTCTTCGTGGGCTGGCTGGCGCTCCTGGCCGGCGCGGCGGCGGTCCTGCTGCGCCGCCGCGACGCCTGACCGGCGACTCGGGCGATCGGGCTTTCCTCCTCACGCCGGGGTGCGGCTACCTTCCTCGCCGGGCCGGCGTGGCCTGTTCCCGCCGGGCGGCCACTTTCCCGCTGGGTCGGGCGTGGTCATCTCCGCGCCCGGCCCTGCGATTCTCTTCCGCGTCCGGGTCCACCGGCGCTGGGTGGGTCTCTCTTCCGCGTGCGGTCCGCCGGTCGTCGATGCGCTTCCGTTCTGCGTCCGGTCCTCGACCCTTCTCCGGGGCCGGTCGCAGACGCGGTCCTCTTTCGCGTCCGGTCGGCCGGGCCTAGAGTGGTGAGCGGCGACCTTGTGGTGGCCGGTGACCCGACGGGAGGCGCAACCCGTTGGGCCCAGGCGCTTCCGCGCCCACCGGTGACCCGTCACGGCCGTCGACGTACCGGCCCGGCCCGGTCACCCTCGCCCTGGTCCGCTCAGGAATCCCCACCACAACAGGGGAGAAACAGACGATGGCGCGACCGATCACGCTCTTCACCGGCCAATGGGCCGATCTGCCGTTCGACGAGGTCTGCCGGCTCGCCTCCGAATGGGGCTACGACGGGCTGGAGATCGCCTGCTGGGGCGACCACTTCGAGGTCGACAAGGCGCTCGCCGACGACTCGTACGTCGAGCGCAAGCGGGAGACGCTGGCCAAGCACAACCTGAAGGTCTTCACGATCTCGAACCACCTGGTGGGCCAGGCCGTCTGCGACCACCCGATCGACGAGCGGCACCAGGACATCCTGCCCGCCCGGATCTGGGGCGACGGCGAACCCGAGGGGGTACGCCAGCGGGCCGCCGAGGAGATCAAGGACACCGCCCGGGCGGCGGCGAAGCTCGGTGTGGACACGGTGGTCGGCTTCACCGGCTCGTCCATCTGGCACACCCTGGCGATGTTCCCCCCGGTGCCGCCGGCGATGATCGAACGCGGCTACCAGGACTTCGCCGACCGGTGGAACCCGATCCTCGACGTCTTCGACGAGGTGGGGGTGCGGTTCGCCCACGAGGTGCACCCCAGCGAGATCGCCTACGACTACTGGACCACCAAGCGGACCCTGGAGGCGATCGACCATCGACCCGCGTTCGGGCTCAACTGGGACCCGTCGCACTTCGTGTGGCAGGAGCTGGACCCGGTGAACTTCATCTTCGACTTCGCCGACCGGATCTACCACGTCGACTGCAAGGACGCGAAGGTGCGTACCGGGGACGGGCGACGCGGCCGGCTCGCCTCCCACCTGCCCTGGGCGGACCTGCGGCGCGGTTGGGACTTCGTCTCCACCGGGCACGGTGACGTGCCGTGGGAGGACTGCTTCCGGGCGTTGAACGCCATCGGGTACGCCGGGCCCATCTCCGTCGAGTGGGAGGACGCCGGGATGGACCGCCTGGTCGGTGCGCCGGAGGCGCTGGCGTTCGTCCGCCGACTCGCCTTCGACGCCCCGACGGCGGCGTTCGACGCGGCGTTCAGCAGCGGCCGGGACTGAGACACCCGTCGGGCCGGTCGCCACATGGCGACCGGCCCGACGACGTACGGACGATCAGAGGGTGCTGCCGTTGGTGCCGGTACCCGGCGCCTTGGGCTTCGGGGTGGTGGCCGACGAGCTGGTCGGGCTGCCGCCCGACTTGGCGCCGACCGTGGCCGGGGTGCCCGCGAAGGCATCATCCGCCCTGGTCAGCTCCGGCTTGCCGCCGTTGCTGGTGTGGAGCTTCTCGCCGAGCTTGGACTGGCCGAGCTTGTCCTTGCCCTCGCTGTACAGGCGGGTCGCCTGGGCCTGCGCGACCCCGGCCGCCTCCTGGACGCTCGGGTGGTCGAGCACCTTGCGGCCCCGCACGACCAGCTCCTCGTACTTCTCCCGGCCGGCACGGGCGCCCAGGACGAAGCCCGCAGCCAGCCCGCCAAGAAACATGATCTTTCCGCGCATGGCGGCTCCTTCCGTACCTGACGCTCCCGCCGCTCCCGCCCGGTTGTTCCCGGTCGGGACCGACCATCGTCGCGCCCCACATTGTCTGTCGACAGCTAACTACCCATCCTGCTCCGCACTCATACCTGGTGGTGTCGGGATGACGATTTGTCCGCATTGTTGGCGTCGGCCGCCCCGAGCCACGGCGGAGGGGTTGAATGCGGTAACCCCCTGGACCGAACCCCCCCGAAGTCCTGTACTCTTGTGCCGTCGCCGAGCGCCGGAGAGATCCGGTACGAAGCGACGAAGCAGTCCCCCGTAGCTCAATTGGCAGAGCAGCCGGCTGTTAACCGGCAGGTTTTTGGTTCGAGTCCAAACGGGGGAGCCCAGCCCTCAACTTACGCCCGTCGGCCCTGCCGGCGGGTGTTCTTGTGTCTCCGGTCCTCCTTACACTGCTGCCTGCTCGTCGCCTGCTTCTCGCCGGCGGTACCTCCGACTGGGTGAACGGGTGGATTGCCTGCTCGTCGCCTGCCGCCGCTGCCGTCCGTCGTTGTGCGTTGCCTGCCGCCGCTGTCGCCGCCTGCTGCTGCCACCGCCACCGCCACCGCCACCGCTGCCGCTGCCGCTGCCGTTGCCGCTGCCGTTGCCGTTGCCGCCACCGCCACCGCTGCCGTTGTCGTTGTCGTTGTCGTTGTCGTCGTCGTTGCGCGTCGCCTGTTGCTGCTCGCCGCTGCCCGTCGTCGTTGTGCGTTGCCTGCTGCTGCTCGTCGCCGGCGCTGTTGCTGCTTGGGCTCCTTTGTGAAGACTTGTTGCTGCTAGGGCGACAACAAGTCTTCACAAACCCTGAGCGATTTGGCGTGCAGCTCGTTGGTCGCTCTCGCGGCCGTCTTCCGCGTCATCCGTCCTTACCGAAGGTGAATCGTCTACGTCATCAGATCGACAGTGGCCGCGATGCGCCGGCGTCCTCGTGGGTGGAGGCGCGGCAGAGAGGAGGCGGGCAGGGTGTGAGGGTGGCGGTCGGGGTGAGGGGTGGCGCAGCCAGGGTGAGGGGTGGTGGCAGCAACCGCACTGTGAGGTCGAGTGCGGCAGCAACCCGGCGGACGGCAGGGTGGGGCAGTGGCAGCGGTAGCGGCGACACGGCGGGGCGAGAGGGGCAGTGACGGGGCGAGTGGGATTTAGCGGCGGGGTAGTGGCGGGGCGAGTAGGGCGGCGGTGGTGGCAGGGGAGTGGGGCGGCGTCAGCGGCGGGGCGAGCGCGACGCTCTACGCCGCGGTGGGGCGAGAGTGGGGCGGTGGCGGTGGGGCGAGAGTGGGGCGGTGGCGGTGGCGGTGAGGCGAGAGGGGGGCGGTGGCGGCAGGGCGGGGCGAGAGGGGGGCGGTGGCGGCAGGGTGGGGCGAGAGGGGGGCGGTGGCGGCAGGGTGGGGCGAAGGGTGGGGCGGTGGCGGCAGGGGGGGCGGTGGCGTGACGAACAGGTGGGTGGCGGCGTGCAGGTGGGTGGCGGCAGGGTGAGGGTGGGCGGCGGGGCCGGACGGGTGGCATTGGTGGGTGGCTACCGCGCGACGGTCGCCGCGACCACCCGGAAGGTGCTCGGCGGCTCCTGAGGAGGTGGAAGGGCCTGTTCGGTCGGGGTGACGGCGGGCTCAAGGACGTATGGGCGGTTTCGGCTCCGCAGGGCGTACTCGGGCGGCAAGATGACAGTTGTCGACTTAGGCTCCTGCTGCGTCGATTGGTGCATCGATTGAGGGGTGGGGCCGGAAGATGGCCGGTGGACGGGGCCGGGGTGCGGGGGCCACGCTGATCGCCCTGGCGGTCATCCTGGCCTGGCTGGTCGTCGGCGGGATCGCCGGGCCGTACGCCGGCAAGCTGAGTGACGTCGCGACCAACGACAACGCCTCCTTCCTGCCCGCCGACTCCGAGGCGACCCAGGCCCAGGATCTGGCCGCCGGCTTCGTCGCGCAGCCGACCACCCCGGCCCTGGTGGTCTACGCGCGCAATACGGGGATCACCGCGGCCGACAAGCAGCGCATCGCCGCCGACAGTGCCCGGTTCGCCCAGGTCAAAGGGGTGGTCGGGCCGCTGGCCCCGCCGATCGCCAGCCAGGACGGCCAGGCCCTCCAGGTGGTGGTGCCGATCGACGACTCCGAAGGGGAGCAGATCGGCCAGGTGGTCGACGAGCTGCGGACCATCGCGGGGGGCGACCGCGACGGTCTCACCGTGGACGTCGCCGGCCCGGCCGGTCTGCTCGCCGACCTGATCGAGGTCTTCTCCGCGATCGACGGGCCACTGCTGCTGGTCACCCTGGTGGTGGTGCTGATCATCCTGTTGATCGTCTACCGCAGCCCGGTGCTCTGGATCTTCCCGCTGCTGGCGGCGGGGATGTCGTACTCGTTGGCGTCGGTCTTCGTCTACTACCTGGCGAAGGACGACGTGATCAAGCTGAACGGGCAGGCGCAGGGCATCCTCACCGTGCTCGTCTTCGGTGCCGGCACCGACTACGCGCTGCTGCTGATCGCCCGCTACCGGGAGGAACTGCACCGGCACGAGCGGCCCTGGGACGCCATGCGCGCCGCCTGGCGCGGTGCCGCCCCGGCCATCGCCGCCTCCGGCGCCACCGTCATCGTCAGCCTGCTCTGCCTGCTGCTGTCCAGCCTGAACTCCAACCGGGCGCTCGGGCCGGTGGCCGCCATCGGCATCGCCGCCACCCTGCTGGTGATGCTGACCTTCCTGCCCGCCCTGCTGATGCTCGGCGGCCGGCGGGCGTTCTGGCCGCGTACCCCCAGGGTCGACCTGGCGGACCCGCAGGCCGAACACGGGCTGTGGGCCCGGATCGCCCGCTTCGTCGCCCGCCGGGCCCGGGTGGTCTGGCTGACCACCGCCGTGGTGCTGGCCCTGCTCACCCTCGGCCTCACCCAGCTCGGCGCCACCACCCTCGGCCAGTCCGAGCTGTTCACCAACCGCACCGACTCGGTCGCCGGGCAGGAGGTGATCGCCCGGCACTACCCGGCCGGCACCGGCAGCCCGGCGACCATCTTCACCCGCGCGGAGACCGCCGAGCAGGTCGCCCAGGTCGCACAGGGCGTCGCCGGGGTGGCCGCCGTCCGCCCGGTGACCCGGCGGGACCAGACCGGCCCGCCGGACCCGAACGCCCCACCCCTGGTCGTCGACGGACGGGTGCAGCTGGAGGCGACGCTGACCGACCCCCCGGATAGCAGCGCGGCCGAGCAGACCATCCGCGACCTGCGCGAGGCGGTGCACCGGGTGCCGGCCGCCGACGCCGTGGTCGGCGGGTTCACCGCGATCGACGTGGACACCTCCGACGCGTCCACCCGGGACCGCAACGTCATCATCCCGGTCGTCCTGGTGGTGATCGCGGTCATCCTGGCCCTGCTGTTGCGGGCGTTGGTCGCGCCGGTGCTGCTCATCGCGACGGTGGTGCTGTCGTTCCTGGCCACCCTCGGGCTCTGTGCGTTGATCTTCAGGTACCTGCTCGACTTCCCCGGGGTCGACGCGTCCTTCCCGCTCTTCGCCTTCGTCTTCCTGGTCGCCCTCGGCATCGACTACAACATCTTCCTGATGAGCCGGGTCCGCGAGGAATCGCTCCGGCGGGGCACCCGGGCCGGGGTGCTGGCCGGGCTCACCGTCACCGGCGGGGTGATCACCTCCGCCGGCATCGTGCTCGCCGCCACCTTCTCCGCGCTGGCCGTACTGCCGCTGGTGGTGCTGGTGGAGTTGGGCGTGGCGGTCGCGGTCGGCGTACTGCTGGACACCATCGTGGTCCGCTCGCTGCTGGTGCCCGCGCTGTCGTACGACATCGGGCCCAAGGTCTGGTGGCCGAGCCGGCTGTCCCGGTCGGCGCGCGACGACGCGGAGGTGGAACGTGCCCGCTGAAACGGACGTGGTGATCGTCGGCGGCGGCCTCGCCGGGCTGGCCGCCGCCCGCCGGCTGCACCGGGCCGGCGTGCCCTGGCGGCTGGTGGAGGCCGGCGACCGGCTCGGCGGCCGGGTCGCCACCGACGCCGTCGACGGGTACCTGCTCGACCGGGGCTTCCAGGTGCTCAACACCGCGTACCCGAGGCTCGGCACCCTGCTCGACCTGGGCACCCTCGACCTGGGCTGGTTCACCTCCGGGGTCCTGGTCCGTCGGGGTGACCGGCTCGAACGACTGGTCCATCCGGTACGCGAACCCGGCGGCGCACCGGCCACCGCGCTCGCCGGGATCGGCTCGCTGCTCGACCGGCTGCGCTTCGCCGCCCTCGCCACCGGCTGCGCCACCCTGCCGCCGCACCGGCTGCTCGCCGCGCCGGAGACCACCAGCGAATCGGCCCTGCGCCGGGCCGGGCTCTCCGACACCATCGTCGAGGAACTGATCCGGCCGTTCCTGTCCGGCGTGCTCATCGACCGGGAGTTGGAGACCTCCAGCCACGTGCTGGCGATGGTCCTGCGGTCGTTCGCCCGGGGCCGGATCGGCCTGCCCGCCCTGGGGATGGCGGCGCTGCCGCAGGCCGTCGCCGCCCCGCTGCCCGCCGACCTGATCGCCCGGAACACCCCGGTCGACTCGGTCGCTCCCGGCCGGGTCCGCACCCGGGCCGGCGAGATCGGCTGCCGCGCCGTCGTGGTCGCGGTCGACCCGACGGCGGCCACCACGCTGCTGCCCACCCTGGCCCGGGTACGCACGCACAGCTACACCACCTACTACCACAGCGCCCCCGAGGCGCCGCTGGACGAGCCGATCCTGCTGGTCGACGGCGACCGGCGGGAACTCGTCGCCAACACCGTCGTGGTCAGTCGGGCCGCCCCCAGCTACGCCCCCGCCGGCCGGCACCTGGTGGCGACCTCCGTGGTCGGCCCCGGCACCCCGCCCGAGCCGGTGATCCGGGCCGAACTCGACCGGCTGTACGGCCGTTCCACAGCGGACTGGACCCACCTGAGCACCGTGTCGATCCCGCACGCCCTGCCCGCCGCCCCGCCGCCGCAGGGCCGGCTGCGCAAGCCGGTGGCCCTCGGCGACGGGCTCTTCGTGGCCGGCGACCACCGGGACAGCCCGTCCATCCAGGGGGCCCTGGCCAGCGGCTGGCGTACGGCCGGAGCGGTGCTCGCGGAACTCCGCGCGGCAGGCTGATTCGGGTGCTTCCGTGGTGACTGCTGACTGTTATCCTCGCGTAGCCCATCGTGCCGGCCGGCCTGTTGGGGTTGCATCGGTTCGGGTGCTGGCCGGTGGTCCGTCGGGCGGGTTACGATCCGGCGCGGTATCGGGGCGGTAGCTCAGCGGGTTAGAGCAGGGGACTCATAATCCCTCGGTCGCGGGTTCGAACCCCGCCCGCCCCACCACGACGGGACACCCGAACGGGGAGTGGTTCCCCGTCGCCTCGCCGAACAGCAGATCCGGGAGCCGGTCTGAGGTCGCCTGACGCGGAACGCTCCCCCGCCCGGTGAAGGGCGGGGGAGCGGGCATCCGTCCCGGCCGGTAGGAGCCGGGACGGATGCCGGGCACTTCCGGAGGCGGCTCGTCGGTCAGGCGACCGTGCAGGCCGCGCCGTTGAGGGTGAACGAGGTGGGCTTGGCGGTGTTACCGGTGTGGTTGGCCTGGAACCCGATGTCGACCGACCCGTTGGCGGGAATGGCGGCGTTGTAGCTGACGTTCCTGGCCGTCACCTGCCCGGACGAGGGGGAGTAGGTGGCGTTCCAGCCGGAGGTGATGGTCTGCCCGCTGGGCAGCGTGTAGACCAGGGACCAGCCGTTGACGGCGCTGGAACCGGTGTTGGTGATGGTGAGGTTCTCGGTCAGGCCGGTGTTCCAGGCGTTGACGGTGGCGGTGACCCGGCAGGCCCCGGAGCTGGGGGGCGTGGTCGGCGGGGTCGTGGTCGGCGGCGGGGTGGTCACGGGCGGGGTGGTCGGCGGCGGGGTGGTCACGGGCGGGGTGGTCGGGACCGGCGGGGTGGTCACGGGCGGCGTGGTGGGGTTCGGGTTGGTCAGGCCGAAGAACCCGATGGCGACGGCGGCCATGCCACTGGAGGGCAGGCTGTGGCCGGCGCCCTGGACGCTGTACGCCTCGACCAGGACGTTGCCGCTGGAGTCGGCGTACCGGCGGCGGTTCCAGTTGGTCTGGGGGGTGTCGGTGGAGGTGGGTGTCTGGCTGAGCCCGAACACGTTGGTCCACTGCTCGATCGTCTCCTGGAGCAGCGAGTACGGCACCAGGGTGTCGGCGGTGCCGTGCCACAGCTGCACCTTCGGGCGCGGGCCGGTGTAACCGGGGTACGCCTGCTGGCGGACCGCGTCGCCCCACTGTTGCGGGGTGCGGTTCATGTTCCCGCCGGTGCACTGGCTGGCACCGGGCGGGTAGTCCGCCGCGTTGGCGAAGCAGTTGTAGGGCACCCCCATGAACGCCGCGCCGGCGGCGAACACGTCGGGGTAGACGGCCAGCATGTGGTTGGTCATCATGCCGCCGGACGAGCTGCCGGTGGCGTAGACCCGACGGGGGTCGCCGCCGTACTGCTGCTCGGCGTAGTTGATCATCGAGACGATGGACACCGGGTCGCTGCCGCCGCCGCGGCGCTTGGCGGCGTCCGACCAGGTGTCGAAGCAGTTGCCGAAGCCGGCCTGCTGGGTCGCGGACGGGTAGATCACGATGTATCCGTACCGGTCGGCCAGGGAGGCGAACTCGCTGCTGGAGTAGAAGCCGGGGCCTGTTCCGCCACAGCCGTGCATGGCGACCACGATCGCCGGGTTGGCCGGGCGGGTGTTCGGCACGTAGATGTGCATCCGCATCCGACCGGGGTTGTCGCCGAAGCTGGTCACCTCGACCAGCGACGCGGCGTACGCCGGTTGGAGCGTCGGTATCACCAGGGCGGCGGCCGCCAGCGTCGCCACCAGTGGCGCCGCCAGGGCGAGCAGCACTTTCCGTCTGATTCTCATGGGCGTGACTCCCTCACAGGTTGAGATCGGCCGCGCGTCCGTGCGGCACGGGTGCGCCCGGTGTCCCGTGTCGTTCGCGCTGGCCCACTACGTCCGGCATGCCCTGCCCCGGCCCTACGTGGCATTGCATAGCACATAGTGTTCCCCTCGGTCAGACAAGTGTCAATCGAGTGAACTCGATGCGCCCGGAGTCGTCCGTCCCCGGTCGGGTCCACACCGGACAGGTGTCCCGGTAGGCGTGTGCGGCGACGCCGTCTACAGTCGGTGCCACCGTCGCCGAGCCGAGCCCGGAGCGTCCCCTGTGCCACACCCGTTCGACATCGAGGAGATCTTTCCCGACGACGGGGACCACCCGGTACGGCTGCCCCGGCGGCAGGCCGGCAACTCGCCCCAGGGCGTCGCGGTGACCCTGCTGGCCGACTACACGCTGAGGACCCGGGCCTGGCTGCCGTCCGCCGCCATCGTCGCGCTGCTCGCCGAGTCCCACGTCAGCCTCGCCGGCGCGCGGACCGTGATCAGCCGACTGGCCCGCCGGGGCGTACTGGAGGGCAGCCGGCAGGGGCGGCGCAGCTCGTACCGGCTCAGCCGGTCCGCCGCCGTCAGCCTGTCCGTCGGAGGTAGCTGGGTCATGGCCGCCACCACCACGACCCAACCGTGGGACGAGTGCTGGACGCTCGTCGCCTTCTCGCTGCCCCAGGAGCGCAGCGCGCAGCGGCGGGCCCTGCGCGGGCAGCTCCGGTGGCTGGGATACGCGCCGCTGTACGACGGACTGTGGATCTCGCCGCACGAGTTGACCCCGAAGGCGCGGGCCCAGCTCACCCAGCTCCACCTCGGCGCGGTCACCGTGTTCCGGGGCCGCCGGGTCGACCTCGACGCGGTCGCCGGCCGCGACCCGCTCGACGCCTGGGACGTCGCGGCGGTCGCCGCACAGTACGAGAGCTTCCTGCGGCGCTGGCGGCCGATCCTGCCGCGGATCGCCTCCGGCCAGGTCGACGGCGCGGAAGCGGTACGGGCCCGGACCGAGGTGATGGACACCTTCCGACGCTTCCCCACCCTCGACCCGCAACTACCGCTGCGGCTGCTGCCCGCCGGGTGGCTCCGGGGCCCCGCCCGGGAGACGTTCGCCGCCGTCTACGACGGGCTCGCCGACACCGCCGAACGACACGTCCGGGCGGTCGTGGCGCGGTTCACCGACGGCGAGCCCGCCGACATCCGGGCGCACACCACCACCGACCTCCTCGCCGGGGTGTGCTCCCCCGAACACCGGACCCCCGTCGAGGCACCGGACCCGACGTACTCCCGCCAGTGACCGCCCCACCCGGGGGCGCGTCGTCGGGCGTCCCGGTCACCGACGCCGGGCCCGGTCCAGCACCTCCTCGGCGGTGAGCGGGCTGCGCGGGTGGTGGCTCAGGGAGAGCGGGGTACGGATCTTCACCGGCGCGGCACCCTCGGCGGCGAGATAGAACTCGCCGGTCGTGAGCCGGGAGATGTCGGCGACGTCGCCGCCCTTCGCCTTCGCCATCTCCCGAGCGGCCTCCAGCTGGATCGGGCTGTTCAACCGGCCGTAGAGCTGGGTCGCCGCGTTGCCCGGAATCCGGTTGTGCAGCCCCTTGGGCGACTGGGTGGCGAAGATCAGGCCCAGGCCGTACTTGCGTGCCTGGGCGGCCAGCGCCAGCGTGCTCTGGGTGCACGCGGTCATCGCGCCGGACGGGGCGAACGTCTGTGCCTCGTCCATCACGAGCAGCCCGAGCAGGGGCCGGTCGTTCGCCGGGTGCTTCTTGATCCAGGCGAAGAGCGCCATCTGCAACTGGTTGACGAAGCCCTGGCGGGCCTCGTCGGACTGCAGACCGACGAGGCTGATGACGGAGATCCGGGCCTGCCTACCCGGTTCGGGGGTGAGCAACAGCCCCGGGTCCACCGGGCTGCCCTCGCCGCCGAACAGCGGATCGTTGACCATCGCCGCAGCCAGCGACTGCGCGAGCCCTACGCCGATCTTGTCCGCCCCGTCGATGTCCAGCAGCCCGTCCGGGAGGTCGGCGAGGGTGTCGATCAGCCCCTGCACCCGGGTGCCGCCACGCCGGCCGTAGTGCTCGACGGCCTTGCGCAACACGGCGAGCCCCAGGTGGACCTTGCTGGTACGACCGGTCAACTGGGCGCGGGGCGCGAGCGACGCGACAGCGGCCTCCACGGCTTCGTGGAACTCGTCCGGGTCGTCGAGCACGCTGCGGAAGTCCGGCAGCGGCTGGAAGCTCAGCGGGCGGCCCGACGACCGGCGCGGCGTCCAGACCCGGACGTCGGTCCCGGCGAGGTACTCCCTCGCCTTCTCCGCGTCGCCGGCACGCCAGTCCGGCGGCGGCTCCGGCCACTCGTCACCGAGCCGGGCCAGATCGTTGTTGGGATCGAGGACGATGGCGGAGACGCCGGCGAGGGCGCACTCCTCCAGGATCCGCCGGATGAGCACCGTCTTGCCGGAACCGGACCCGGCGAAGATGGTGGTGTGCTTCCGGAGGGCTTCGAGGGAGAGCCGTACGGGTTCACCGGTGTCGTGTGCGTGCCCCACGACGAGGTGCGTTCCCGGCTCCTCGCGGTCGACCGGCCGTGGATCGACCCGCTCCGGATCAGCCCCGGGACCGACCGGCGGGTGATCGGTCGGCCCGGGAACAGCCGGCGTGCGGTCGTTCAGCCGGGCATCGGCCGGCGTGCGGTCGCTCAACCGGGCATCGACTGGCGTGCCGGTGATCGGCCGGGCACCGTCCGGCGCGCGGGGGAGCAGCCCGGTCGCTCCGTCGGGGAGCCGGTCCGCGACGGAGGGCAGCCCGGTCGGGCCGTCGTGCGGTCCGTCGGGGTGCCATTCCGTGACGGAGGCGAGGGCCTGCTGCAACACGGTGAGCTGCCGGGTGGGTTGGCGGGCGGTCAGCCAGCCTCGGATGTCGACCGGGTTCTCCGCCAGCATGGTCCGAAGTGCGCCGAGGACCCGTAGATCCTCCTCGCCCAGCGGGAGGGTCCTCCCGCCGGCCTGGGTGAAGGCCGCGATCGCCTGCCCGGTCTTGGCCCCGCCCGACCAGGCGCCGTTGCGGAGCAGGAAGAGCCTGCGCCTGGTCACCCGCGCGTCGAGGCCCGCCACCGTGCACGCCTTGCGTACCCGGGCGAGCGCGGCGATGGCGTGGTGTTCCTCGCTGATCGCCCGGAAGCACCAGTGGACCTGGTCCTCGGTGGCCTCGTCGAGGGTGAGCCGGAGCCGGGCGTGCAGCGGCGGCTGGGCACTCGGCGGCGGGTCCACGCTGAACGCTGCGCCGCCCTCGCCGCGCTCCAGCACCCAGGCGGTCAGACCCGCGGTGAGCAGCGCGGGGACCAGGCTGTCCTCGCCGTCGCGGGTCAGTGGACCGGAAACGTCGACCTCGGTCATCAACTGGGTGAATCTCTTGTCGAAGCGATCGAGGTCCTCGGTGGGGGAGGCGCGAGGGGTGCGGGGGCGCGGGTCCGTCGGATCGCCGAGCCGGGCCAGCTCCCGTACCTCGCCGGAGGCGAGACAGGCCCGGATGTGCTGGTCGATGTCGATCAGCAACTGCCGGGGGGTCATCCCCTCGGCCTGGCTGAAGGCGTCGGGCCGCACCGGCCACGAGGGATACGGCGGTACGAAGCCGAGTTCGGCGAACCGGACGGCGAACCGTCGCTCGATGATCTCCCGGGCCAGGCCGGCGTTCTGGATGCTGGTGAGCAGGGGCGGGGTGCGGAAGCGGTCGCTCACCGTGTCGACCGTCCGGCTCTTGATGATCGTCCACGAGGTCGGCAGACAGGCGACCAGGGTGAGGGTGCGGCGGGTGAGCTGGCGCAACGACATCAGGCCGTCGGCGATCCGGGCGTGCACGGCGGCCTGCTCCGGGTCGTCCTGCACACCGGGCCGGGCGTGCCGGACGTCACCGGCGGCCACGGACTGCGCGATCAGGGTGTCGATCTGGTCGACGGCCACCACGCAGGGGCCGGTCAGCGCCAGCAGCCAGGAGAGTTCCTGGACGATCTGCTGCGCGCTGCGCGGCACCCGCCGCATGCCCCAGACGCTCCGTTCTCCCTGCTCGTCCTCACCGGAGGCGAAGTAGTTCTCCGCGATGTCCCGGTGCGAGACGTCCTCGGAGGCGCTCAGCGCGAGCGCCCGAGCCGTCTCCCGGCAGGCTCGGGCCACATGCGGGTCGTGCCCGGCGAGTCCCTCGACGAACGCGTCGAGGGCCGGCCGGGTCAGCTCGGTGTCGCCCATCACCGCCCGCCGGGCCGACCGGGGCGCCCCGACCATCGAGGAGAGTCGACGCAGCAGCAACCGGAGCTGGCTCTCACCGCCCGGTGCGGGGCGGGACAACCCGTCGAGCATGGAGGTGAGCACGCTGTCCCAGAAACCGTGGGCGTCGAGCAGGCCGACCAGGAAGAAGTAGCCACCCTGCTGCTGCACCTGCTGGCGGACCCAGCCCAGCAGGTGGGTCTTGCCCGAACCGCGCTGGCCCTGCAACACCAACCCGATCGGGCTGCCGTCGGCGCTGTCCCGGGCGTCGGCGACGCCGTCGAGGACATCGCGGACCACCGCCGTGTGCAGGCCCTCCACGTGGAACGGCGACGGCCGCCACACGTCGTCGGGCACCGGCGCCCAGTTGAACCTGAGCGCGGCCAGGGCAGCCTGCTCCGCCCCGGTCATCCCACCCCGATCGCCAGCAGGTGCTTGTCCTGACCACCCAGCCGGAGGGCCGCCGCGACGTCCTCCGGGGTCAGCATCTTCTGGTTGGACTCCGGGACGATCGCCACGTCGGCCTCGCGCTCCAGCTGCCGCAGCGCCTCGTCGAGGTCGGCGGTGCCGACATCACCGAAGAAGGGCCGTAGGCGGGTGAGGCTGACCCAGGCCCCCGGCTCGGCTGCCAGCGCGGCGTACGCCTGCCGGATGCGCATACGCAGGACGCCCGGCAGGTCGGCTCGCGACGCGGTGGCCCGCAGATCGGTCAGTGCGAACATCTCACCGAACGACTGGTAGTCGCTGCGCGCCATGACCCGGTCCCGCAGGTTCACCTGCAACGCCGTCAGCGCCCCGCCGAGGATCCGGCCGACCGACGACTGGAAGTTCAGGTCGTCCTGCACCCGTACCCAGCCCTTGTCCGCGAGCTGGTGCAGGAAGGTGTTCCCCTCGCGGCGGCTCTCCACGTAACCGAGCCGGTTGAGCTTGTCCCGGTACGACTTCCGGACGTCGACGCCGTAGCGCTTCCTCAACTCGGTGTTGGGCACCTCCCTCGCCTCTGCCATCAACACGACCAGGATCGCGCCCTCGGAGGGGGTGAGGTCATCGCCGGGCATGGATCGTTCCTTCCGCCAGGTCACGCCGCCGGGCCCGGATCAGGGTGCCGATCTGGTGCACCACCGCGCCGACGTCGTGGTTGATTCGGGCATTGGTGAAGCGGAGGACGGCGTAACCGTCCAACTGCAACTGCACGTCGCGCTGCCGGTCCGCCTCGAACCGGGCCGGTCGGCAGTGCTCCGGCCCGTCGATCTCGACGACACACCGCGCGTCGGGCCACAGCAGATCGAGACAGACCGGAGGCGAGAGGGGATGTGACTGGTGGTACTGGTTCCAGACCCGGCCCGCCGCCCAGCTCTGGGCGGCCAACGCGGCCTCCAGGGCCGCCTCGACCGCGCTGCCCGGGTGAGGCCGTCCCACCACCTCCGGGGGCACCGCCGGCACCGGTCGGGGATGGTCGTTCGCCCCTCGGGTGACCCGGACGCAGACCACCCGATCCTCGTGTCGCAACGGTGTGCCGACCAGCCACACACCGGTCCTGCCGTGGTGGCACAGCCATTCCGCGCCCGCGACGACGGCCTGTTCCCCGCCCGCGTCGAGGCCGGCGGGCACCTCGATCAGCAGGCTCGCCCGGTCCCGGCCGAACCCCTCCGCCACCACCCGGGTCAGCCCGGGACAGCGGATCTCCAGGGAGAACGGGTCGACCGGCGGTCGCCGGCCGGACAGCGCCACGGCGGCGAGGTGCGCCAGGAACGGCGCGTAGTGCGCGGAGCCCCGCGCCCGGCTGACGGCGGCGGCCCGGACGGCCGCCAGGCCGAACGGGTCGGCCCGGTGGATGTCCGCGGCCTCGGGAAGCCAGCCGGGCAGCAGCGCCACCGCGACCCGTTCCAGTTCGTCCAGGACGGCGTGGACGAAGGCACCGGGGGTACGGGCCGCGCCGGGGTGCAGCACGACGGCAGCCAGGCCGTCCAGCTCCCCGGTGGCGGTCGCCGCGATCGTGTCGGTGGGCGCCCCCCGGAGCTGGACCACGCGATCCGCCGGCAGCGCGGCGAGCTGGTGGACGAGACTCATCGCAGGTCACCGACGGGGACCGGGGGACCGTCCGGGTGCCGGCCGAAGGTGTCGTCGCCCGCGCGTCGTGCCTGGCAGGGTAGGGGCGGTCTCAGCGTTCTCCACCCTCCCGTGCGGCCATCGGACGAACCCGAACACACTACGAAGCAGGTCACCGCCAGCGCCATAGCAGGGCGTACCGCACCTGGCGTCCGTCCGGCCACCTCCGACGTCGCCCGGTCCACCCGACCCGTCGGTGTTCGCGCTGCTGACCTGGTCTTCACCCCGCGGAACCAACGGACCCGGGAGGGTCGGGGCGGTGCTGGTCAGTCGCGCTTCGGACACTGACCGCAGCGGTACGCCCGGCGGCTGCCGCGCCACACCTACGAGCCGTTCGGCTCCGACCGTCCATCGGCCAGCACCAGGGCCTGCCGGCTCAACGACTCGACGCGCCCGGTCAGCGCCCGCACGGCCTCCTCGTCGGCATCGTCCAGGGTCGCCAGCCGGTCGAGCAGCGCGGCATGGTCGGAGGTCAACTTCCGGTAGCGCCGAGCGAAGCGCTTGTCGTCGTCACCGCCACCCCTCCGGCCGCGCGACCGGGCGTACCACTGGTCGAGGTCGATGATCTGCTGGGCCAGACCGGCGGTGGCGGCGCTGAGCGCGCTGCGGCTGTCGGTGACCTCGTCGCGGCGGACCCGACGGGCCGCTGCCAGTCGACCTGCCCGCCGGCCGCCGAGGTAGAGCGCCGCCGCCGCGCCGACGACGCCCACCACCGCCGAGATCGCGAGCAGGAAGCGGGGCAGCGACGGGCTGATCGTCCGGGCGCCATCGGGTACGGTGCCGGCCTTGACCAGTCGGTCGTAGTTGACCGCGATGATCTTCAGGGCCTCCAGGGGACGGTCGGCGAAGGTGTCGATGCCCCGGCCGATGGTCAGCTCCGCCGCGGCGGCCCGGCCGAGGTTCTTCTTGTCGCGTCCGGGGATGAGGGCGCAGCCGTAGGTGTCGTAGTCGTCCCCGTCGCGGCTGAGCACCAGCACCACGGTCCCGTCGGCGGCCTGCCGGACCTGTCGGCAGGTGCCCCGCAGGTCGACGCCGGGGGAGCGCAGCACCACCACCAGCCGGCGGTTGCCGATGATCCGCTCCGCCGCCGCCCGGTCCACGTCCAGCCCGGGGTCGGCGTAGAACGACGAGGTGCGGACCTGGCGGGCGACCGGGCCGTCCAGCGCACCTCCGGTCCACGCCGCCCAGCCGGCCAGCACCAGGCAGGCCAGGACGGCAAGGCCGAAGGGGGTGCCGAGCAGGCCGGCGAGGCGCTGCCGCCGGGAGCGCCCGACACCGGCCCGTCGTGGTGCGGAACGTGTCACGACAGCCTGCCCCGCAGATAGTTGTCCGGGCGGTAACTGGCGATGCCGACCTGACGGGCGGTGTCGTCCAACTCGGCCGTCGCCTCGTCGAGCAGGGTGCGTACGTGCCGGGCGGGCAGCTCCTCGTCCCATGCCGACCGGGCGGCCTGGAGCTTGACGATGCCCCGGGTCAGCGCCGGGTTGCTGCGGGCGTCGGTCAACAGGGACACCTCGACGGCCAGCGCGGTCAACCCGGCCAGCCGCGCCGGGGTGCCGTCCCGTCGGATCCCCGGGCCACCGTCGGGGCGGCGCAGCGACCGGGCCGACAGGAGAAGGAACGCCGCCACACAGCCCGCGAAGAGCCAGGGCAGCGCGGGCAGCGCCACCCGCAGCGGATCGACCGGCCGGTACGGCAGCGGTCGCTCGAACAGGCCGGCGTAGCGGATGTCGGTGACCCGGTTGAGGTAGGCGTTCAACACGTTGCGCTGCGGATAGTCGGAGCGGCTGAGCAGGCCGGCGTACTGGCCGTAGAAGCTCGCCCCGGCCAGCTCCGCGAAGTCCGTCGCGCCGGGGCCGTGGTACTCGATCCAGAGGCCGTACAGCACGACGATCGGTCGGCCGGGGAAAAGTCCGGCGAGGGCCGGGCCGTACCGGGGCAGCGGGTCGCCGAACCGCTGCGGGGGCAGCGCGACGTACCAGGCGCCGTCCGGGAAGGCGTTGCGTGAGGCGGTCCCGGGCACGCCGGTGAGGGTGGCGCCGGGGGCGACGTGCAGCCCGGTCGACTTCAGGTCGGCGGTGACGGCGGTCAGTTCGGCGTCGCTCGGCTCGCGCCAGCGCAGCTCGTCGCGGTCGGTAGGGGCGGGTTCCTTACGGAGCGCAGTGATCAGGGTGACCAGTTGGTCGGTCACGTCCCCGGTGGCGAACTGGGCCCGCCAGCCGGGCAGCCTGTCGGCGGTGGCCTGGTACAGCCCACCGCTGACCTCGGTGCCGATCACCCGGATCGTCGCGTTCTCCACGTCCCGGAGCCGGTCACGCTCGTCCTTGTCGAGCCCGGGTGGGGCGACCAGGATCCGGGTTCCGTCGCCGGCCGCCGCCCGGACCCGCTGCTCGTCCCAGTACGCCACCGAGCCCGGCAGGCGTACCACCGGCGCGGCGGCCACCAGCGCGGTCATCTCGGCCACCGACGGCACGGTGGCCCGGTCGGGCTCGCCGGCCGTACCCTCGTCGACCCCGGATGACGACGACGGCGACCGGCCGTAGCTCACGTCGACGCTCTGCCGCTGGGCGAGCAGGAACACCACCAGGACGACCACGGCGACCCCGAGCAGCGTCCAGCGCAGCGGCTCCGACCAGCGGCGGTACGTGCGGGCGTTCATCGGTGCTCCCGCCACAGCCGGTCCGCCCGGCGGGCGTGCTCGGCTGCGGCCCGCGCCGCACTCGTCCCGCCGCGTCCGCCCGCGAGCGACTCGGCGTGGGCGAACAACCGCTCCGCCTCGGGTACCCGCTCCGAGGCGGCGTCCCGGCTGACGGCGGCGCTGTCGATCGCCGCGCGGGCGGTCGACCACGCGGTCCGCTGCTCCCTCACCCGGGCCCGCCGGCGGGGTAACAGGGTGGTCGCGACGCCCGCACCCACCAGCAGCACCGCGCCGACCAGCCAGAACAGGTAGGGGTGTGCCATGCGCTCCAGCCGTCCGACGAGGTCCGGGGTCCGCCCGGGGTGGTCCGACCGAGTCTCGCTGATCGGGTCAACCCGCCCCGCACCGCCCCTGTGCCCACCCCACCCACCGACCCTGACTGGCGGATACCCGACAGGACGCCGAGGACCGGTGGGTAGCACTGTTTATGCAGGTGAATGGGGGTGTTCCCGGTGGGCGTGGCCCACCCCTGCGGCCGGTCGGGCGACAGCCGAGCACCCGTCGGCCGCTATCACCAGAACCGGACAACGACGTCACCACCTCCGGCCGGAGAGCGTCGTGACCCGTCGCGCGTCCGACCGGGCGAGCAAGAGAGGAGGGGCCGGGATGACCGCTCCCACCGTGACCGCCAGCCTCAACGCGTCGACCTACGCAGCGGGTGACCTGATGACCCTCACCATCAGCTACGCCGACCCGGACACCCGACCCGTGACCGTCACCATCGTGGTGACCGACCCGCAGGGCAACAGCAGCGCCCCGGTGCGCGTCACCGCGGTGATCGACCCGCTCACCGTCGGCGTCACCGACGACTCCGGTCGGGCCTGGACGAAGGTCTCGGACACCGGGGCGATCGCGGTGTTCCGGACGGTGGCGTGATGCCCCGGGTCACCGTGATCGTGGGCGACCACGGTGGGCGCACTGCCAGCGCGGCTGTCGACTACACCGTCGTCGCGCCGGTGTGGGGCGGCTACTACCTCTCCGGCAACGCCGACCCGACGGCGGACCTGGTGGGCGGGAACTTCCGCTCGCTGACCCAGTACCGCAGCCTCGCCGACGGGTACACCTTCCCCGGTTACCAGAAGACCTGGCTGCTCAGCCTGGGCCGGGCCGGGATCGCGCTCAACATGGTGCTGGAGCTGAAGCACTACGGCAACGCCAACACCGGAGCGCAGACGTTCACCGTCGACGGGGCGACCTGGACCGTGCCGCCACCGTCGATGACCATCCAGCAGCGTCCCGGGACGACCTGGCCGAAGGCGTACGGGTACGGCCAGGTGCTCGCCGGCCACTGCGACGGGCTGCTCGCCCGTGCGCTGTCGCAGTACCGGACGATGGGCTTCGGGGTGAACATCCAACTCGCCTCCGAACTGGACACCGATCACGAGTTCGGCACCACCGAGTCCGGGGTGTCGTACACCTGGGCGCAGTCGGACGCCCGTGCGGTGCAGGCGCTGACGTACGTGGTCAACTGGTTCAGGGCCCGGGGCCTGCCGGCCGGCACCACCTTCTCGGTCGGCGCGGGCGGCTTCGACCGGGCCTGCTACCAGCGCACCCATCCGGAGGCGCTGATGGCCCGGCTGGACTTCCTCCAGTGGAACGTCTACGCGACCGACCCCACGCACACCGCGTTGGGCCGGTTCCGCCGGACGAGGGACTGGGCGGTGGCCGACCTCGGGCCGGTGGCCCTGTCCCGACCGGTGCTCATCGCCGAGTGGGGGGTGCGGGTCGCCGAGTTTCCCGACCAGGCGGCCTGGATCGCCACCGTGCCGGCGGCGCTGACCCGGCTCAACGCGGAGCGTGGGCCCCGGATCACGCGGACGAACTACTTCAACTCCGGCTGGGGCACCCTGGTGCCGAAGGACGCCGGACTGGCCGCCCTCCGTGCCGCGTACGCGAGCAGGCCGTTCGGCTGACGGTGGCCGTCCGCCGGCCACCCGGAGGAGACGGCGGACGGCGGCCGATGGCCGGTGGCCCGAAGCGGTCGCGGGGCAGCATCGCCAGCAGCTGTGGGGTCTCCGCGCCGATCATCACGGTCCACCCGGTCGACCCGTCGGCCCGGGCCAGCGTCTCCAACACGGTCATGCCGGTACGCAGATCCACCTCGTACCCGCCGTGGCTGCGGGGGACGAACATCCGGAAGCAGCCGGCGGTGCGCAGCGCGTCGAGCAGGTCGGCGGGGATCTCCCGGGCCTGTTCGATGTCGGCCGCCCGGGTGGTCAGTTCCGGCGTCAGCCGGCGTACGGCGTGGAGCAGGTCGGTGCGCTGCCGGTGGCCGCCCGGCTCCCTATGCTCAGGGCATGGAACTGCGGATCTTCACCGAACCCCAGCAGGGCGCGAGCTACGACCAGCTGCTCGCCGTGGCCCGCGCCGCCGAGGACGCCGGCTACGGCGCGTTCTTCCGGTCCGACCACTACCTGGCGATGGGGTCGTCCAGCGGTGAACCCGGCCCCACCGACGCCTGGACCACCCTGGCGGGACTGGCCCGGGACACCTCCCGGATCCGGCTCGGCACGTTGATGTCGGCGGCCACCTTCCGGCTGCCCGGCCCGCTCGCCATCACCGTCGCCCAGGTCGACCAGATGAGCGGCGGCCGGGTCGAGCTGGGCATCGGCGCCGGCTGGTACGCCGAGGAGCACACCGCCTACGGCATCCCGTTCCCGTCGGTGGGGGAGCGCTTCGACCGGCTGGAGGAGCAGCTCGCCGTCATCACCGGGCTGTGGGCGACGCCGGCCGGCGAGACGTTCGACTTCGCCGGGCGGTACTACCCGGTCGGCAACTCCCCGGCGTTGCCCAAGCCGGTGCAGCAGCCCCGCCCGCCGATCCTGCTCGGCGGCAAGGGGCCCAGGCGCACCCCGCGCCTGGCCGCCCGGTACGCCGACGAGTTCAACCTGCCCTTCGTCTCGATCGACGAGACGGTTTCCCAGTTCGGGCGGGTCCGGGCCGCCTGCGCCGAGATCGGCCGTGACCCGGGCACCCTGCGCTGGTCCAACGCGCTGGTGCTCTGCTGCGGCCGGGACGACGCCGAGGTGGCCCGGCGGGCCGCCGTGATCGGACGGGAACCGGCCGAGCTGCGCGAGAACGGCCTCGCCGGCACTCCCGCCGAACTGGTCGACAAGATCGGCCGGTTCGCCGCCGCCGGCAGCGAGCGGATCTACCTCCAACTGCTCGACCTGGCCGACCTGGACCAACTGGAGCTGGTCGCCGCCGAGGTGATGCCGCAGCTGTGAGGCCCGCGGGCGTGGCCGGGCCGCCGCCCCGCCGGGTGCTGCCGGGGGCCGGCCGGAGGGTCGCTCCGCCGGCTCCGGCCAGCGGGGGTGGCCGGGTCAGGTCGGTCTGCGGGGCGGTCAGCCGGGTCAGGCCGGTCTGCGGGGCGCGGTCAGCGGGCGCGGGTGACCCGGCCGGGCTCGCGCAGCACCGTGTCCAACCGGCCGTCCCGGTCGCTGTCCAGGTAGGTGATGTCCGGTACGCCGTCACCGTCGAGGTCGAACTGGACCACGTCGGCGATCCCGTCCCCGTCGAGGTCGGTCACCACCTGCGTCGACCCGTCCAGGTGGTGGGTGACGATCGAGTGCGCGCCGGTGTCCACCGGGCGGGGTGTCGGGCCGGGGTCCGGTGCCCGCCGGGGTGCCGGGGCGGCCTGCTCCGGGTACGCCGTCGGCGGTGCGCTCGCCGGGTCCAGGCCGACCCCGGTCGGGTCGATCTCCTCCTCCGACGGGTAGACGTCACCGTGCAGGATGGGGTCGCGGTAGCTGCTCATCGACCCATGGTTCCCCGTGGACACCACCGACAACCGCGCCGCATCACGCAGCGGACCCGCGCCCGTGCGGGACCGCCCCGGGACGACGACCCCCGTGGGGGTGCTCCGCGACGACGACCCCCGTGGGCTGCGGTCCGTGCCGACCGACCCGTGGGGTGCGGTCGACTCCGATTGCGCCGTCGGCCTGCGCGGGTACAGTTCCGGCGTGGTCGACATACGGGTGGGACGCGCCGCACGGCTCGGGGACGGCACCTCGTGAGCGGCGTCCCGCGCCGTAACTGGGCCGGCAACGTCCGCTACGCCGCCCGCGCCTTCCACCAGCCGACCTCGCTGGACGAGCTGCGCCGGCTGGTCGCCGGCAGCGATCGGCTCCGGGCGGTCGGCAGCGGCCACTCCTTCAACAGGTTCGGTGACACCACCGGTGACCTGGTTTCGCTGGCCGGCCTGCCGCCCACCGTCGAGATCGACCGGGAGCGCGGCACGGTCACCGTCGCCGCCGGGCTGCGCTACGGGGACGTGGCGACCCGGCTGCACGACGAAGGGCTGGCCCTGGCCAACCTCGCCTCGCTGCCGCACATCTCGGTGGCCGGCGCGATCGCCACCGGCACCCACGGCTCCGGTGACGGCAACCGCAACCTGGCCGCCGCCGTGGCCGGTCTGGAACTGGTCACCGCCGACGGCGACCTGCTCACCGTCGGCCGGGCCGACGGCGACCGGTTCGCCGGCCTGGTGGTCTCCCTCGGCGCGCTCGGCGTCGTCACCCGGGTCACCCTGGACGTGCTGCCGACCTTCGCCGTCCGCCAGTACGTCCGCGAGGGCCTGCCCGTCGAGGCCCTGGACGCGGCGTTCGCCTCGGCGTACAGCGTCAGTGGGTTCACCTCGTGGCGGTCGTCGACCATCGACCAGGTCTGGCGCAAGCAGCTCGCCGACGCCCCACCGCCGGAGGCGGACTGGCTCGGCACCACCCCCGCCGAGCGGCCGGCGCACCCGGTGCCCGGCATGGACCCGGTCAACTGCACCCTCCAGTTCGGCGAGCCCGGCCCGTGGCACGAGCGGCTGCCGCACTTCCGGCTGGGCTTCGTGCCGAGCAGCGGCGACGAGCTGCAATCCGAGTACCACCTGCCCCGGGCGGCGGGAGCCGACGCGCTGGCCGCGTTGGACGACATGCGGGACCGGATCGCCGCCGTGTTGCAGATCTGCGAGCTGCGTACCGTCGCCGCGGACGAGCTGTGGCTCAGCCCCAACCAGGGGCGCGACACGCTGGCCGTGCACTTCACCTGGGTCGACGACGCGGCGGCGGTGCAGCCGGTGCTGGCCGAGGTCGAGGCCCGGCTGGCCCCGTTCGCCCCCCGCCCGCACTGGGGCAAGGTCTTCAGCATCGAACCGGCCGAGGTCGCCGCGACCTTCCCCCGGTACGCCGACTTCGCCGCCCTGCTCGGCGAACTGGACCCGGCCGGCACGTTCCGTACCCCGCTGCTGGACCGCTACTTCCCGCGCGACTGACGGCGTCGGCTGCCGAGCCGACCCCTGCGCGTGCCGGGTGGCGGTCTGTCCGGGCTGTGGGAGCGTCCCGCACCCACCCCCGTCGCGGCACGGGACACTCCTACACCCCGGACAGCACCACCGGTCGACGTGCCGCTCAGACGACAGCCGGGTAGACGCCCGCCGCGAGCACCGCGCCGGTGGCCGCGCCGGCGACCACCTGGGCGACGGTGTGCGCGCCGAGGTGCACCCGGGACCAACCGATCAGCGACACGACCAGCACCCCGACGGTAAACGCCGGCCCGACCAGCAGGACCAGGACGGTGAGCGCACCGGCGGAGACGCCCGTGTGGGCGCTCATCTTCCACACCTGGTTGACGGCGGTGGTGCCGGCCAGCACGGCCAGCATCACGGCGATCACGGCGATCAGCGGCCGAGGGGCGCCCAGGGCCACGAACAGGACCAGACCGACGGCGACCGACGCGATACCGACCAGCAGCACGCCTCTGCGCTGCTCCCGGCGGCTGATGTGATGGTCGGTGACCCGGCCGGTGTGCTTGGCGTAGAGGATCGCCCCGAACGGCACCACGGCCGTGAACAGCGCCGCGAGCGCTCCCCAACCGAGGCCGGCGAGGACGGTCCGGGCGGCGACCACCGCGACGACGACCGGCATGACCGCCGCCCACACGGCGGGCTGGAGTATCTCGGTGACGGCCTGGGCGATCCGGGTCGGGGTGCGGGTGACGCCGATGGTGGCCTGCTCGGTCACTGTTGTCCTACCTCATTCTGACGTCGTGGACCCGATGGAGGGGCGGTACGGGCGTGGGCATGTTCGGCGCGGACGTCCGCCACGACCGGTGACCGGGCCAGGGCCCGCGACACCCTGCCCAGCCAGACCACCTCGCTGGTGAGGTCTGCTCCTCCGGCCTCGACCCTGCCGGTGTCGACCGGATCGTCCCCGGCGGCCTTGGCGTCGAGGGCCACCACGACGACCGCGGCCTCCACGGTCGCCAGCAGGTCGCGTCCGTCCATGCCGGCGAGGCGGCCGAGCTGGATCGCGCGGTCCCGTACCGCGCTGTCGAACCACGGGGTGAGCTGGAGGTAGCCGTCGCGGATCTCCAGGACCCGGCGGGACAGGCTGCGGCCGTCACCCAGCCAACTGGTCGTCCAGGCCATCGCGCGCCCCCACCGGTGCGTCGGACGGGGCTGCCGACGGGGAATGGCCGGGTGGGCCTGGACGATCGCCCGCCAGAGCGGCTCCATCCGCTCGCACTGGTGTGCGTCGTGGGCACGGCGCAGGGCGGCCGAGGCGGCTGCGGCGGTGCCGGGCACGGCGGAGCCGGCGGCGAAGAGCCCGATGCCGGTCAGTTGACTGGTCATGGTGACGTACGTCCACCCGGTGCCGGCGTCGATGCCGAGCTGCCCGGCGATGGCCACCGCCATGACCGTGACCGAGTAGCCGAGGCTGATCAGCCCGCCGGCGGCGAACATCCGCAGCCCGACGCGGGTGACCGGTCGGGTGGTGACGCGAGCGGCGTAGCGCAGCGACAGGCGGGCCAGCTCGATCAGGGCGTAGGTGAGGATTCCGCCGAACACGGTCATGTAGATCGCGATCGGCAGTTGCCGATGGTACGTCGCGAACCAGTCGCCCTCCGTGCTGGGTGTCTGGGCGATCAGGAACAACGCCACGAGGACGACGGTGGCCGTGCACGCGAGCAACTGCCGCCGCCGGACGGCCCGTCGGGTGGTCCCGGGGCTACGCGTCCAGTACGCGAGCATGCACAACACGGCGATGGCTGCCCACATCGTGAGGGCGTGGGCGATGATCCTGCTGACGTGGGGAACCCCGATCAGGTCGTCGATCGCGTCGTCGACGCCGGGGGCGACGGCGGTGAGGGCGAGGGCGAGGCAGAACAGGCTGCCTCCCAGCCAGGTGCGTGCGGGGACGTGCTCACGGCCACCGCGCAGGGTGGAGGCGGTGTATATGGCGGCGTACAGCGCCACGGAGGCCACGAGGGCGGTGAAGATCATCGGTGGGGGTGCCCGTTCCGAAGGTGTCGATGACACGGAGTACGTCGTCCGGCTCCAGGGGTGGGGGTGCCGGGGGTGACGCCGCGCGGCGGAGGATCATCTCGGCGAACTCGTCGGCCTCGAACTCGTGCCGCCGGTCGTAGGGGCGGCGGCTGACCCGCCCGTCGAGCTCGGCGAGGTCCCGCGACGGATGCCCGAGCCACATGTGTGCGACCTCGTGCAACACGATCGCGGTCTGCTTGAACGGACCGCTGCGCGCCGGGTAGGCGATGTAGTCCGCCCGGGACGTGGCGACCCACAGGCCGTGCAGGACGCTACCGTGCATCTCGACGGCCAGGAGGTGGATGGGACGGTCCCGCTCCCTGGCTACCTGCCCGACGAGGGCCGTGAGGTCCCAGGGGGTGGGCAGGGTCAGCCGGGAGATCAGTCGCGCTGCTCGGCGGTCCATCGCTCCCCGTCGACTCTGTCGGCGTCCCCGGTCACGGCGTGACCGCCG
This sequence comes from Micromonospora sp. NPDC051925, assembly GCF_044548625.1. Taxonomy (NCBI): domain Bacteria; kingdom Bacillati; phylum Actinomycetota; class Actinomycetes; order Micromonosporales; family Micromonosporaceae; genus Micromonospora; species Micromonospora sp. NPDC051925. The sequence continues at coordinate 59,497 of NZ_JBIUCH010000015.1, forward strand.
ATCTGATCCTCGATCCGCTGGATCTGGGCCAGCACGGCGATCACAGTGGCCTTGACCTGGGCCAAGTCCTCGCCGACAGTGTTCGCCGCCACGTGCTGCACCCCGAGATCGGCCATCCGGCGGCCCAGTTCACCCTGCGTCGCGCCGGCGGCGGGCAGGAAGAAGAAGTTCGGTTCGACCTCGAAGAACGATGCGAGCACGTTGATCGTCTCCCAGGTCGGCCCGCGACTGCGGCTACCGCCCTGCTTGGGATTGCGCAGATTGTGGAGCTGTGCGCGGGACAGCCCACAGCGGGCTCCGACCTCGGAGTTCTCCCACCGCAGACCACCCGGCCGGCGCGCGACCTCGAACAGGTGATTGAGTCGTGCGGCGAACAGCTCGTCAGGAGGTTCCTCGACCACCTGACAGATCATTCCAACTCCAACACCGAGCGTCAAACACATTGGACGCATCGTCCGGTGTTCCGTCCAATCCAGTTGACGGGCTGCTGTCCGGAGACCGTGTCCTCCACTCCGGCACCCGATCGCCGCGGGCGGCAGAAGTCGGGATCGCGTCCTCCCGGCTGCCTGGCGTGGAACGTGTACATGGAAGGAGATCAGGTGCTGGACCGGCTGAACGAGGCCCTGGCGCACGTGGAGCGCCATCTCGACGAACCGATCGAGGTGGCCGACCTCGCGCGGATCACGCTCACCTCGGAGTACCACTTCCGGCGGATGTTCTCGGCACTGGCCGGGATGCCGCTGTCGGAGTACGTCCGCAGGCGACGGCTCACCGTCGCCGCGGCCGAGGTGCTGGCGGACGACCGGACGTTGCTCGACGTCGCGGTCCGCCACGGGTACGGCTCGACCGAGGCGTTCACCCGGGCGTTCCGGGCGATGCACGGGGTCGGACCGGGGGAGGCGCGGCGCACGGGGGCCGCGCTGAACTCCCAGCAGCGATTGTCCTTCCGACTCGTCGTCGAAGGGAGTGGCAGCATGCGATACCGGGTGGTGGAGAAGCCGGCGTTCCGGCTGGTGGGCCTGCGGGCCAGGGTGCCCCTGGTCCACCAGGGGATGAACCCGGCGATCGTGACCTTCGTCAAGGGCATCCCGCCGGAGACGACGGCGCGGATCAAGGCGCTGTCGGACCAGGAACCCGGGGGCATCGTCAACGTCAGCGACACGCTCGGCGAGGACCGTTCCGAGGGCGTCGAGCTGGACTACTGGTACGGCGCGGTGACCGGGGCGGACGTGCCGGACGACCTGGAGTCGCGGGACGTGCCGGCGGGGAGCTGGGCGGTCTTCGAGTCCTCCGGCGAGTTCCCGGCGGCCGTGCAGAACCTGTGGCGGGACGTGTTCACCCAGTGGTTCCCGTCCAACCCGTACCGGAGCCGGCCCGGCCCGGAGATCTCCAGCACCCGCATCTCGGCCGACGGTGCCCACGCCGACGCCGCGCTGTGGATTCCGGTGGAGCGGGCCGCCGCCTAACGGCGTCCGGCGGGGTGGTCGCGGAGGCTGCCGCGCTGTACGGCGCGGCTGATATCGCTGGGGGAGACGATGCCGACGAGGTGGTCGCCGGCCACCACCAGGGCACGGCCGTCGGTGCACCCGCTGAGCCGGGGGAGCAGATCGTTGAGCTGCTCCTCCGGCCGGGCCAGCACCAGATCGTCGGCCCGGCAGGCCACCTCGGCCAGGGTGGTGACGCCCCGGCGGTCGGCCGGGATGCCGCGTACCCGGTCCAGGGTGACCAGGCCGATCGGCCGGCCGTCCTCGGTCAGCGGCAACGCCGTGTGCCGGTACACGAAGAGGTAGTGGTCGACGAAGTCGGCGACCGTCATCTCCGCCGAGGCGGTCTGCGGCTGGGGGGTCATCACGTCACCGACCCGGATGCCGGACAGCGCGCTGCCCATCCGGGCCTGGCGCTCCTCCACCCCGGCCGCGCCGATCAGGAACCAGCCGATCAGCGCCAACCAGATCCCGCCGACCCCGAACCCGGCCAGGAACTGCCAGATGCCCAGGCCGATCAGCAGTACGCCGAGCACCCAGCCGGCGCGGGCGGCCAGCACCGACGCCCTGGTCCGGTCGCCGGTGGCCTTCCACACGGCGGCCCGCAGCAGCCGACCACCGTCCAGCGGGGCGGCCGGCAGGACGTTGAAGACCGCCAGCAGCACGTTGATCCCGGCCAGCCAGGACAGCGCGCCGAGCAGCAGCCCGCCCTGCCCGGCCAGCGCCAGCAGCACCGCGATCCCCCCGAAGAAGAACCCGAGGATCAGGCTGACCAGCGGGCCGATCCCGGCGATGCGCAGCTCCGCGCCCGGGTCGGGGGCCTCGCCGCGCAGCTCGGCGACGCCGCCGAAGAGCCACAGCGTGATCCCCTCCACCTGGAGGCCGTTGCGTTTCGCCACCACCGCGTGGGACACCTCGTGGGCCAGCAGGCCGACGAAGAAGACCACCGCCGCCGACAGGCCGGCCAGCAGGTACGCCCAGCCGGGCCGGTCGGGGTACGAGCGGGGGAACTGGTTGGCCGACAGCAACCACGCGATCAGCACGAAGATGACCAGGACGCTCCAGTTGACCCCGACGGGTACCCCCGCGATCCGGCCAAGCCGGAAGCTCGCCCTCATGCCCCCGTCATACCCGGCAACGGTGCTCCCATGCCAGGGCGGGAGAGCCCGTCGAGCACCGACGCGGCCGTCGGCTCCGGCCGGCGGGCGGTACTGATCCTGCGAGAAGGCGCAGACCGGCGGATCGGCGACACCGCGCCGGTCAGGGGCCGTGTTGCGGCCCTATTGCGGCGGCTACAACATGCTTGTCGTCGATTACCAAGGGTTGTTTAGCGGTGCTACCAAGGTTTGTTTTGCCCGTGCGGGGAGGACTGTTGGACCTGCAGTACTGGCTGGGGCGCGCGGTCGAGGCGGTGGACGAGTGGGCGGCGCAGTTCGGCTCGTTCGCCCCCCACCCAGTGCAGGAGATCGGCGACCAACAGTTCGGTGAGGCGTTCGGTGTCTTCACCCGGCGGCTGCGCGACAACTATCCCTTTTTCCACCCCCGCTACGCCGGGCAGATGGTGAAGCCGCCGCACCCGGCCGCGGTGGTCGGCTACCTGACCGCGATGCTGTTGAACCCGAACAACCAGGCCCGGGACGGTGGGCCGGCGACCACGGACATGGAACGTGAGGTGGTGGCCCAGCTCGGGCAGATGTTCGGCCTGTCGGCGGTGCTCGGCCACCTGACGACCAGCGGCACCGTCGCGAACCTGGAGGCGCTCTGGGTGGGCCGGGAGATCCACCCCGGCCAGGGGGTGGCGTTCAGTGCGGAGAGCCACTTCACCCACACCCGGGCGTGTCGGCTGCTCGGCGTCGAGGCGCACGCCGTGCCGGCCGGCGACGACGGTCGGATCGACCTGGACGCGCTGGAGAGTCTGCTGCGGCGCGGCCGGATCGGCACGGTCGTGCTGACCGCCGGCACGACGGGCACCGGCGCGGTCGACGCGATCGACGAGGCGCTGGCGCTCAGGGAGCGGTACGGCGTGCGGTTGCACGTCGACGCCGCCTACGGCGGGTTCTTCGCCCTGCTCGCCGAGAGCGGCGCGGTCCGCCCCGAGCCCTGGGCTGCCATCCGGCACTGCGACTCGGTGGTGGTCGACCCGCACAAGCACGGCCTCCAGCCGTACGGCTGCGGGGCCGTGCTCTTCGCTGACCCGTCGGTGGCGCGGCACTACCTGCACGACTCGCCGCACACCTACCTCGCGCCGGGCGACCTGCCGGTGGGGGGCGTCGGCCTGGAGTGTTCCCGGGCGGGCGCGGCGGCGGCGGCGCTGTGGTTGACACTCCGGCTGCTGCCGCCGACCCCGGAAGGGCTCGGCCAGGTTCTCGCCGTGACCCGGCGCACCGCGCTGCGCTGGGCCGACCTCATCGAGGCGTCCACCCACCTGCGCCTGCACCAGCGGCCCGACCTCGACATCGTCACCTACTTCCCGCGGGCATCCTCGTTGTCGGCGGTGGAGCGGGCCACCCGTCGGGTGCTGCGCGACGGCATGCACGACCTGGCGGATCCGGTCTACCTGAGCATGATGCGGGTCGACGCGGAGGTGTTCGGCCGCCGCCACCCGGCCATCGTCCGGGACGCCCCGCAGAGTCAGGTGCTGCGGAGCGTCCTGATGAAGCCCGAGGCGGAGACCCACCTCACCGCGCTGCACGACCGGATCGAGGAGCTCGTCGCCGAGAAGGGGCGCTCGGTGCGCGTCCTGGAATCCGCACCCCCGGACCCGGTGGTGCCGCGCGTCCGCCCGGGTACCCGGGCGGACCGCGGACCGCTGGTGGCGCTGCTCGCCGCGGCGCTCCACAGCAACCCCGTGATGGAGTGGGTCATCCCCGACCCACGCCGGCGCGAGGCGCTGGTGCCGGCCTTCTTCCGCTCCTTCTACGACCGATGCCTGGCCGGGGGCGGGGTGTACACCACGGACGAGCTCGATGCGGTGTTGCTGGCGGTGGGCCCCGACGAGCCGGCGGGGTACGACACCTTCCCGGCCCGGCTGGCGGAGAGCGTCGAGGAGCGTGCGGACGCGTTGCGCGCCCTGCGCGCCCTGCAGGATCGGCAGCGGCCCCGCACGCCGCACTGGCAGGTCGCCTTCGCCGGGGTGGCGCCCGGGTGCCGGCGGCGCGGGCTGGACGCGGACCTGCTCGCCTCGCTGCTCAGCCGGTGCGACGAGAGCGGTGTCCCGACCTACACCGAGGCGAGTTCGCCCAGCGGACAGACGGACGCCCGACGGTACGGGTTCGTTCCGGTGGGCGAGGAGATCCGGTTGCCGGGCGGCCCGACCCTGCGACCGATGTGGCGGGAACCCCGTGTTCGTGCCTGCTGAGCCGAGCTGCGACGTCCTGCCCAAGCAGCCTAGACGTCCGCACATGCAGTTGAGTCACGCAGCTATGGCTGCCGATCCGGCGGGTGACTGTACTGGTGTGGTGACTGGCGAGCCGCGATGGGGCTCGGGGGGCAGTGGGCCGTCGGCCACGTCGATCTTCATGACTACGCCCGTGGCACCGCCGCCACCGGTGCGTGAGGTCGACCGTCCGTCAACGATCGTCACTGTGGAGGGGGAACGTCCCGATGACCAGGAGCACACCAGTATCCACTGAGCACGGGTTGGTCGGCCTGCCGGACCACGTGCTGGGCTTCGGGATGATGCACGTCGCGATGCGACGCGACGCGCGCCGTCTCGTGCACGCCGCCGCCAACCCCTCGCCGGCGGTGGCCGACTGGTGGGATCACGTCCGTTCCATCATCGACTGGCACCACCGCAGCGAGGACGCCGTGCTCTGGCCGCAGCTGCGCCGGCTCGTGCCCGGGTTCCGGGCCCGGGAGCAGCGCATGCACGGCGACCACCGGGAGCTGGACCGGGCGATGGCTGAGGTGTCCTCGGTGCTCTCCGCCTGGCGGGAGCCGGACGAGGGGATCGCGGTCGGGCTGCGCTTCGAGTCGGTGCTCCGGGAGCACCTGCGGGTGGAGGAGAGCATCGTCCTGCCGATCTTCGCCGACGAGCTCTCGGTCGCCGCGTATCTCGACATCGAGCGTCAGGTCCTGGCATCGGCGCCGTTCTCCGTGATGACGCTGCTCCAGTCCTGGATGTCCGACGGCGCGGACGCGGTCACGGTGGCCCGGATGGCGGCGGGGATCCCGCCGCCGGTCCGGCTGCTCGGCCGCACCGTGTTGCGGCGTCGCTACCAGCGCATGGTCCGGCCGGTGCTGTCGGCGCCGCCGAGTTGAGCCTGTTATGTGTTGACTGCTGGAGGGGGAGCCTGACACATGGAGATATCTGATCGTCATCTGTCCGATCCGGACAGGATGCCGGTCCTGAAGGGCGAGCCGCGTCGGGGAGGACGCGCGGCGCGTCGCCGTTCCCGTAAGAACCAGCACCGCGAACCGGTATCGGACCATTCCCGGCGGCGGCGCAAGTCCATCGGCCACGAGGTACGGCAGCCCGACCGGCTGGGCGACACGGTGCTGCTCTGCAAGGACCTGTCGCAGGACCTCGACGACCAGCCGGTGCTACGTCGGGTGGCGTTCGAGATCCGGGCCGGTAGGGCGTACGCGGTGACCGGCGGTGCGGGATCGGGCAAGACCACACTGGTCCGGGCGGTCTGCGGTCTGCTCGCCCCGACCGGTGGCTCGGTGCTCCTGCGGGGCAGGCCCGTCGACCGGATGGACCCGGAGACGCTGGGCCGGTCCGTCAGCTACGTCCGACACAGCGTGGCCACCGTGGCCGCGGCGTCGGTGGCGGAGACCGTGCGCTTCTGGGGCCGCCTGTCCGGCCTGTCACGGGCGGCGGCGCAGGAACGGACGGTCGAGGTCCTGGAGCGATTCGACCTGACGGACCTGGCCGACCGGCCTTTCGACGACTGTACGTCCGGGGTGCAGCGGGAGGTGAGCCTGGCGGTGGCGTTGCTGCGCCGGCCGGCCCTGCTGGTGCTCGACGAACCGTGCCGTCGGGTGGACGCCGGCACCCAGGACCGGCTGATCCGTAACCTGCGGTCCCTCCGGGACGAGGGGGTGGCGCTGCTGTACGCCAGCCGCGACACGGACCAGGCGCACCGCGTCGGCGACCATGTCGGTGTGCTGCGGGACGGATGGCTCTCCTGGGACATCTGCCCGGAACAACGGAGTCCGGCCGCGTGACCGGGCGTCGACCAGAGAAAGAGGAGTGAGAGCATGTCCTACCCGCCGAACCTGGCACCCGTTCCACCCATGGCCGCCACTGTCTCGGGAGGTGCTCGGGCCGCAGGGCTCACCGTGGGGGCCTCCACCACGCTGATGGGGTTGATGGCGGGCCTCTTCTGGGGGTTCGACATCTCGGTGATGCCGGGGCTCGCGGACTCCGACGACCTCACCTTCGTCACCGCGATGCAGAACATCAACGCGGCGATCGAGAACGTGCTCTTCGGGGCCGTCTTCGTCGGCGCCTTCGTGCTCCCGGCCATCGCCACGGTGCTGCTGTTCAGCACCGCCCGACGCGCGGCGGCGGCCTGGACGCTCGTGGCGGTGGCCTGCTACCTGGTGACGCTGGCGCTCACCATGGGGGTGGAGGTCCCGCTGAACGACCGACTCGCCGCGGCCGGTGACCCGAGTCGGATCACCGATCTCGCCGCGGTCCGTGCCGACTTCGAGGGGCTCTGGGTGGGGGTCAACGTGGCGCGGACGCTCACCTGCACGGCCGCCGTCGTCTGCCTGTCCCGGGCCCTGGTGTTGTACGGCCGGAAGAACCCGCTCGCTCGCGGCTGAGCGGACCTGACGTCACCACGCGCCGCCCGGCGTCGGCGGCGCGCGGCTGACCTGCGGGTTCCGAGCTCGATGGCCGTCCGGCCACCACGACCGGGCGGCCCTGCGCATGTCGGCGCTGCCCGCGTGCCGGGTCGGATCGGGCCGGTGGAAGAGAACGCCGTCAGACCGGCACGGTGACCGTCGCCAGCAGCAGCCCGTAGCTGGCCAACCAGCAACCGTCGAGTCGGGCGGGCATCGTCGGTGTCGGGGTCACCAGGCCGGCGGTGAGCGTGCCGTCGGGTCTGATCCGTACGTCGGCGTCGGCGAAGCCCAACCATCGGCCGGTCACCGGGAACCAGGCCTTGTAGACCGCCTCCTTGGCGCAGAAGAGCAACCTGTCCCAGGGCACTGCCGGGTCGTCCTCGGCCAGCGCCGCCAGGTGCGCGGTCTCGGCGGCGGAGGCGACCATGCCGAGGACACCGCGAGGCAGGGGCAGGGCCGGTTCCGCGTCGATGCCGAGGCTGAGTAGCAGGTTCCGGGAAGCCACCGCGGCGGCGCGGTAACCGGCGCAGTGCGTCATGCTTCCGACCACACCGGCCGGCCACGCCGGCGCCCGGCCCGGACCGGGCAGGATCGGCGCCGGCGCGACACCGAGCTGGGCCAGCGCCTGACGGGCGCAGGCCCGGACCGTGGTGAACTCCCGGCGGCGCTTGGGGCCGGCGCGGAGCAGCAGCGCCTGTTCCTCGGGGAACAGTGTGCTCTCCGGCACGTCGTGGTACGCCTCGGCGTGGCAGACCTGCGGCGGCAGGATCCGACCGATCAGGCTGTGATCGGGGCTGGTGGCACGGGTGGTCATGCCGAGGAGAGGGCTATGCAGAAGCACGCGAAGGCGGCCAGGCAGGTGAGTGTGCGTAGCGTGTGCCAGCGTACCCACGGCTTCTCGAAGCCCTGCCGGACCGTCCGTGGGTCGGCCAGCCGTTCGGCCGGCCCCGCCCGGTCCAGGCGGTTGTTGAGCGGAATGTTGATCACGAACGTTATCGCCAGGGTGACCACGTACGCGGTGAATCCGGCGATCAGCCAGCTGCGCAGGCCGGGTCGGTCGGGGTGCCACCAGAGCGTGCCGGCCCCGCTGACCAGCGCACCCAGGAAGACCAGGGCGAACAGGCCGTTCTGGATGGCGCTGTTGATGCGCTGCATGACCCGGATGAACGTCGGGTCGTCGAGTCGGGCCAGCGCGGGCATCACCGCGCAGGAGAACCCGAAGAAGATGCCGGCCATCACGCCTGTCGTCACCGTGGCGACGAGCAGTACCACTGCCGACATCTGTCCTCCTCAACCGGGCTGCACCGACGCCGCGCCGAACTCGTCCCGTACGTTAATCCGCCTGCCACCGAATGATCCATGGCTCTGCGGCTCACGGGCATGTGTGAACGTCTATCATCTGGGGATGGGCGCACTCGCCGAGCTGCTCGACCAGTCCCGGGCCCGCGGAGCCTTCCTGCTTCGGTCGATCCTCACCGCTCCGTGGTCCCTGCGTATCGAGGACAGGGCACCGCTGTCGTTGGTGACGATGATCCGCGGGCACGCCTGGATCGTGCCCGACGGCGGCGAGCCGGTGCGGATCGAACCGGGCGACGCGGCCCTGCTGCGTGGCCCGGACTGCTACACCCTGGCCGATCAGCCCGGCCGCCCGGTGCAGATCGTCGTCCACGCCGGGCAGCGGTGCACCACGCTCCAGGGCAGCGACCTGGCCGAGGTGATGCGGCTCGGCGTCCGGACCTGGGGCGAGGACAGCGCCGAGACCTCCGTCATGCTCAGTGGGACGTACCAGCTGGACAGCGAGATCAGTCAACGGCTGATGCGCATGCTGCCTCCGGTGCTGACGCGCACGCTCGGCCCCGCCGACGCCCCGCTGATCGAACTGCTCGGCCGGGAGGTCGTACGGGACGAGCCGGGTCAGGAGTTGATCCTGGACCGGCTGCTGGACCTGGTGCTGGTCAGCGTCCTGCGCTCCTGGCTGTCCAGCGAAGAGGCGCCGAAAGCCGGCTGGTACCACGCCCAGCACGATCCGGTGGTCGGTCCGGCGATCCGGCTGCTGCACGCCGAGCCCGCATACCCGTGGACGGTGGCGAACCTGGCCGCGAAGGTCGGGGTGTCCCGGGCGGCGCTGGCCCGACGGTTCACCGCCCTGCTCGACGAGGGGCCGATCAGCTACCTGACCAGTTGGCGCCTGGACCTCGCCGCCGACCTGCTCCGGGAGAGCGACGACACGGTGGCGGCGGTGGCTCGGCAGGTCGGTTACGGCAGCGCGTTCGCGCTGAGCACCGCCTTCAAACGGGTCCGCGGGGTCAGTCCGCAGGAGCACCGGCAGGCGAACCGGCCGAACGGCCGGCTCGAGCCGGCGACGCGGGTGCTGCAGCAGGTCGAGGCCGTCACGTCGCAGGACAGCCCGCATCGTCGGCGGTCGGTCCGCAGGTCGGGCGTCGACTCGCACGTCGCCCCGGCGCGGCGGAGCCCTGGACGGCGGACCCTGGCCGGGCTGCACGAGGAACCCGGACAGCGCACCGAGCTGCTGGCAGTGCCGATCGAACGCCCGATCGCCGGCCCGGACCGGGAGCTGACCACCTGGGCGGCCGACCAGCGGGTGGTGGAGCCGCCGTCCGTCCCGGACCGGTAGCGGTCGGGGCGGGCCCTCGCGGCGCTCAGACCGGGCCGGAGACCCGGCCCGCGCGGGCGGCGTCCAGGTCGGCCAGCCAGCCGGTCAGCCGGTCGGCACGGAGCAGCGAACTGCCGATGAGCAGGCCCCGGAATCCGGCGTCGAGCAGGCCGGCGGCCACCTCGGGCCGCTCGATCCCGCTGGCGCTGACGGGGCACGGGGTGCCCGTCCGGACCAGTTCGGGGAGCATGCGGAGACTGCGTCCCACGTCCCCTGCGTCGCGTTCCCGGTTGCGGATGTCCTTGTTGTTGACGGCGATCACGCAGGACGCCGGCTCGGGGATCGCCGCCAGCTCCGGCTCGGAGGTCACCTCGACGAAGGGCGTCAGCCCGATCGTGTGGCAGGCGTCGACAAGGTTGCCCAGCGTGCCGCGGGGCAGCAGGCCCGCGGTCAGCAGCACGGCCGAGACACCGAGGCGGTGTGCGGTGCGCAGCTGCTCGCGTCTGGTGATGAAGTCCTTCTGCAGCAACGGCAGCCCGGTCAGCCGGCGTACCTCGCGCAGCAGCTCCTCGTCGCCGCCGAACCAGCGTCCGGTGACCACCGAGACACAGGCGGCGGTGGCGTCGAAGGCGGCGACGTGCTCGGCCACGGTGCGTCCGCCGAGCAGCTCCGCGCCGTGGCCGTCGTGCCTCTTGATCTCCATGATCAGCGGCCGTCGGGCACCGAGCAGCGTGTCGGTGAAGTCGGTGGTCATCGGTCCTCCCTGGGTGGTCCGGTCCGCCACCGGGCGGCCAGGGCCGTCACCAGCTCCGGCCGGAAGCGGCGGGTGTCGTCCCGGGCCGCCGTGTCGACGTCGACGCCGTGCATGCGGGGATGGGCGGTGATCGCCTCGTACTCGTCGACGTTGTCCGCGGTGAGGCCGCCGGCCAGCAGGAACGGCCGGTCGAAGGCGTCGACCAGCTCGGCGGCGACGTCGCCGGACAACCGTTGCCCGGTGCTGCCGACCCGACCGTCGGCGGTGGCCGTGTCGAGCAGGAAGACATCGGTGCCGGCCCGGACGTACGCCGGGATGAAACGCCGTTCCACGCACTCGGTGCCGCGGACGTGCAGCACCTTGACCACGGTCGTCGCCGGGTCGATCGCGGCGCGGAGCGCGCGGACCATGCCCGGCGTCTGGTACGCGTGCAGCTGCACCCAGCGGATCCCGCTCTGCCGCAGCACCTCCGCGAGCCGCTCGGCGTCGGAGTCGAAGGTGACCAGCACCGGCTCCAACCGGCCGGTGGCGCGGACCGTGGCGGCCAGTTCGACCAGCCGGGCCACGGGCAGGTCCGCCGGGCCCCCGGGTATGCCCCACCAGAGCCCGACGAGGTCGGCGCCCGCGGCGGCGAGCGGTCCGACCTCGTCGGGCGTGGTGATGCCGCAGACCTTCAGCAGCCGGTGCCGCCGTCCGGCGGTGCCTACAGTCGTCACGGCGGTTCCCCTCACAGTCCCAGCATCGAGGCGATGCGGTTGTACTGGATCTCGTTGGTGCCGGAGTAGATCGGGCCCGCGACGGCGTTGCGGACCTCCTTCTCCAGCCCGGACTCGGTCAGGTATCCGCCGCCGCCGAAGATCTGCACCGCGTCGAGCGCGCTGGACAGGTTGCTCTCGCTGGTGAGCAGCTTGGCCACCGCGATGTCCACGGTGGCTGCCGCGCCACCGGCGACCTTCTCCCCGGTGTCGTAGAGCCACTTGCGGGCCGTCTCCAGACGGATCTTCATGTCGACGATCTTGTTGGCGATCGACTGGTACGACCCGATCGGTCGGCCGAACTGCTGCCGGGACTTCGCGTACGCGATGCAGCGGTCCAGCCGGTGACGCATCTCCCCGGCGTTGACGATGAACGAGAAGAGCACCTCACGCTTCATCACGTGGTCCAGGACGAGGAAGCCGCCGCCGACCCGGCCGACGACCCGGTTCGCCGGCACCCGGCACTCGTCGAGGAACACCTCACTCAGGGGCGAGCTGCGCAGACCCATCTTGGACATCGGCCGGCCGACGTCGAGGCCCGGGGTGTCCCGCTCGACGAGGAAGGCGGTGACGCCCAGCGGCCCACCGTCGGGGTGGGTGGCGGCGTAGATCATCAACAGGTCGGCGACCGGCCCGTTGCTGACGAACGTCTTGCTGCCGTTGAGCACCCAGGAGTCACCGTCGCGGCGGGCCCGGGTGCGCATCCGCAGCGCGTCGGAACCGCCCTCGGACTCGGTGATGGCATGCGCGCCGATCACCTCGCCGGAGCAGATCCTCGGCAGGTAGGTCTCCTTCTGCCAGGCCGTGCCGAACCGGTCGAGGGGAACGCCGACGCTGCACATCGTGGTCGTCACCGAAAAGTTCAGGCCACCGTCGCGGCAGCCCTCCCCGAGCCCTTCCAGCACGTACATGGTCGTGGGCAGATCCTGGCCGAGCCCTCCGTACCGCTCGTCGAACGGCAGCGCGAGGATGCCCGATTCGCTGATCAGCTTCCAACCCTCGGCCGGGAAGAGACCCTCGGCGTCGCGGTCGAGGTGTCCGGCGCTCAGGGCCTCGGTCCACCGGGCGAGACCCTCCCGTAGCGCCTTCTGGTCGGCGTTCCACTCGATCATGGCGGCTTCCTAGTAGTGGGAGAATTCGGCCTGGTCGAGGCGGTGCACCTCGTCGCCGTTGAGGGCGGGCGTGAACACACACACCAGGCGCAGGTCCTCGTGCGGGCTGGCCACCAGGTAGTGGGCGTCGTGCTTGTCGAGCGCGTACAGGGTGCCCGGGGTGATCGGGTGCGTCGTGCCGTCGAGGTCGATGACCTCGCCGGAGCCCTCGATGCAGTAGCAGGCCTCCAGGTGGTTGCGGTACTCCAGCCGGGACTTGGTGCCGGCACGGACCACGGTGTCGGTCACCGTGTAGCCCATCCCGTCCGCGGACAGCAGGAAGCGCCGGCTGATGCCGTTGCCCCAGTCCATGGTCTTCACGTTGTCGACGTGTCGGACGATCATCTCTACTCCCTAGATACGCTGAAGGGCGCGGCAGCGGGTTGCAGGTGACGGGCGAAGTCGCACAGGTCCTCGACCACGTCCCGCCGAGCGAGGAGTGATTCCTCGACTGTGGCGACCGCCGCGGATCCGACGATCGCCGCGTCAGCTCCGCACGCGTGCACGGCCGCGACATCCGCGCGGGTGCGTACGCCGAAACCGACGGCAATGGGGGCGGTGGTGAGCCCACGGAGGTGGGCGACAGAGGCTGCGAGGCCGTCGTAGCCGGCACCGGGACGGGTGCCGCTGCGGCCGTAGTGCGCTACCAGATAGAGGTACGCCGAGGCGTGGGTTGCTGCCTTCGCCATGGTCTGCGGTGTCGAGGTGCCGTGATAACACGTCGTCACCACGGGCAGCCCCGCCGCACGGGTGGCCGCCAGGTAGGGCTCGCTCAGCCGGGGCGGCAGCGCGTGCACCAGCAGGCCGTCCGCGCCGCTGTCGGCGATCTCCCGGATCGCCTCCGCCAGCGGGCGGCGCTTGAGGCTGTGGCTCCAGTCGGTCAGCAGGGCGATCCGCATCCGGCGAAGTCCGGGCCGGACCCGGGCGACGAGGGCCAGGACCGAGTCGAGGTCCGCCCCGGCGGCCAGCGCGCGCTGCGCCGAGCGTCGGATCACCGGACCGTCGGTCACCGAGTCGGGGAACGGCACGGCCAGTTCCAGGCAGTCGACGCCGACGTCGTCGAGGGCCGGTATCAGGTCCGCCAGCACCTCCAGCGGCGGGTCACCGGCGTTGAGGAACAGCGCCAGGCCGGGACCGTCGCCCCGGCCGGCGAAGAAGTCAGCCACGGGGCACCGCCCCGATCAGGCGGCCGGTCGTCGCGCTCCCGGCCCGGACCCGCTCGGCCAGGCCCCGGGCACTGCCGTCGTGGACCGACCGCCGGGCCGCCTCCACCGCCGCGTCCCACCCGGTGGCGTGCCCACCGGCGACCGCCAGCGCCGCCGCGTTGAGGCAGACCGCGTCGACGGCGGCCGGCGACCCCTCCCCGGCGAGTACGCCGAGGAAGTGCCCGACGAGTTCGTCGGGGTTGCCGACCGGCCGCAGCTCGTCCAGCCCGCCACCGCCCGAGGTGTGCTCACCGGGCCGGATCCGCAGGGTGCCACCACCGTGGTTGACCTGCACCACGTTGTCGGCGAACCCGAGCAGTTCGTCGGCGCCGACGTCGTTGGTGGTCAGCCAGATGGTCCGGTCCGCCGTCTCGGCGAGGGCCCGCAACTCGTCCAGCGGCGCGTGCGGCGACACCCCGGTCACCTGTGCCCCGACCGGCACCGCGGCGAGCATCGGCCCCAGCCCGTTGAGGAACCGGCCGAAGGGGCGCATGCCCACCGGCACGATGGTCCGGGCCAGCCGGGTCAGCACCTTCGGATAGACGAAGGGGCCGGCGAAGGCGATGCCGAACCGGTCCAACCACTCGGTGGTCTGCCCGTAGGAGGTGGTCAACCGGATCCCTAGCCGCTCCAGCAGGTCCACCGAGCCGTAGCTGCTGCTGTAGGCGCGGGAGCCGGTCTTCACCACCGGCACCCCCGTCGCGGCGGCGACGAAGGCGGCGGCGGTGGAGATGTTGAAGGTGGCCGGGCCGCCACCGGTGCCGACGATGTTCACCGCACCCGGCCAGCTGTCCTCGATCGCCGGCTGCCGCTCGTGCAGCGACGTCAGTAGCTGCCCGAGGGTGTCGGCGGACGGCAGGCGGGTGGCCAGGGACGCCAGGACCGACATCGCCTGCGCGCGGTCCAGCGCCCCCTCCTCCAGGTCGTCCCAGAGCGAGCGCCAGTGCGTCAGCTCGACCTGGGAACGTCCGTCGAGCAGCCGGGACAGGGCCTCGTGCATGATCAGCGGCCCGTCACGGCCTGGCTGCTCGCCCGGTCCACGAAGGCGTCGATCGCGGCGATGCTGCGGAAGTTGTCCGGGTCCAGCGCGACATCGTCCACGGCGAGCTCGAACCGGTCCTCCAGCCAGGCGATCAGCTTGAGCAGGCCGAGGCTGTCGATCACCCCGTCGGCCAGCAGGTCCTCGGTCGGGTCCAGCTCGTCGGCGGGAACGTCCGGGAGGAACTCCTCGATGACGAACTGCTTGATCGTGTCGACGTTGCTCATGGCGTACGTCCTTCCGCTTGCTCGAAGAGTCGGCCGACCGCGGACCGGTCGACCTTGCCGGTGGAGGTGCGGGGCAGCGGTTGTTCGCCGATCCGCAGGGTGCTCGGGATCGCTGCCTGGGGTAGGCGTCGCGCACAGTGCTTGCGGAGGGTGAGGCTGTTGAGCCTGGACCCGGGTGCGCGTCGTACGGCGGCAGCCAGCCGGTGCCCGGTCACCGGATCGGGCAGGGCGACGGCGGCCGCCTCCACCACCTCGGGGTGTTCCAGCAGGACCCGCTCGATCTCGGCGGTGTTGACGGCGAACCCGCGAATCTTGACCTGGAAGTCACTGCGTCCGACGACGGTGAGCGTGCCGTCGGGATCGCGACTGACCAGGTCCCCGGTGCGGAACCAGCGCCGGCCGTCCGCGCCACCGGGGCGCTCGCCGAACCGGTCGGCGTGGCCGGGGGTCAGGTAGCCGGTCGTCTGGAACGGGGTGTGCACCCACAGCTCACCGACGCCCGGACCGTCCAGCACCGTGTCGTCGAGCCCGACGACGAGGGCATCCACCCCGGGCAGCGGGTGACCGATCGGCACCGGCACGGCCGCGTCGTCGCCGAACTCGTGCACGAAGCTGTCGTTGGTCTCGGTGCAGCCGTAGATGTTCCAGCGACGGGCGGCCGGGAAGAGCCCGGGCAACGCCGCCAGCACCCGCTCGGAGACCGCGTCGCCGGTGACCATCACGTGCCGTACGGAGTCGAAGTGCGCGTCGACTGCCTCGTCCAGCAGGCCGTAGAAGAACGGCACCGCCTGCACCACCTGTGGTGGGTGCCGCCGCAGCAGGTTCGCGAGGTAGCGACCGTTGGCGGCCCGCTCCGGGTCGACCAGCACCACCCGCCCGCCGTACGCCAACGTCGTCCAGATGTCCAGCAGGCACAGGTCGAAGTTGAGTGGCGCGTAGTTGAGCACCGTGGTGTCGACGCCGATGTCGAAGGTGGACGCGGCCCAGCTGGCGAAGCGGGCCACCGCCGTGCCGGTCAGCGGCACCACCTTGGGCAGCCCGGTGGAGCCGGAGGTGGTGAGCATGAAGGAGGTGCCGGGCGGCGGCTGGGCAGCCGGAGCGTCCGCCCCGGGCCGCGCGGCGGCGTCGACCTGCTCGACGGCGCGGCAGCCGGCGACGGCGTTGAGCTGGCCCACCACCTCGTCGGGCAGCGCGGTCGACGGCAACAGGAACGGCCGGCCGGTCAGCAGACAGGCCAGGACGGTGGCCACCGTGCCCGGCGTCTTCTGGGCCGGCACGGAGACCGGCTCGCCGGGAGCGAGGTGCAGCCCGGCCAGGTGCAGCCGGGCCTTCTCCGCCCGTTCCAGCAGTTCGCCGTAGGTGACGTCGGTGTCGTCGTGCACCAGGGCCACCGCGGTCGGCCGCTGGCGGGCCTGCGCGGCGATCGCAGCGCCGAGGTCGTGCAGCTCAGGCAGCATCGGTGACCCCGTCCGGCGTGGCCAGCCTGACCCAGCCGCTCTTGAGCGCCACCCCGCGGGGCGTGGCGCAGCTGAACCGCACCGCGCCCCCGCCGTGCCGCAGCGTGATGCGCAGCGGCTCGTCCGGCAGCACCGGCGAGGAGAACCGGCATCCGAGGCCGCGGACCCGGGCCGGATCGCCGTCGGCGTACCGTTCGACGACCTCCTCGCTCACCAGGGCGAGCACGCTCATCCCGTGGGCGATCACGCCGGGGAAGCCGGCCGCCTGCGCGGCTGCGGGCTCCAGGTGGATGGGGTTGAGGTCACCGGACGCGCGGGCGTAGTCGGCGATCGTCGCGACGGTCAGTCGGTGCTCGACGGTCGTCTCGTCGACCGGACCGGGCGGGGTCGCCACGGCCGGCTGCGCCGGCATCTCGCCGAACGCCTCCGGCCTGCTCGCCCCGGCCAGCAGGACGGCGGTGGCCAGCTCCGCGACCAGGTCGTCGGCCTCGCCGGTCACCACCGCGCGCAGCGCCAGTCGGACCCCTCGGGCCTCCGCGCGGGCCCCCCGCACGTCGAGCGAGACGGTCACCTTCTCGCCGGGGCGGACCAGCCGGGACACCAGTACGTCCTGGCTCAGGTGCACCGGGCTGACGGGTGTGCCCTCGGCCGCCCCGCCGGCACCGAGCGCGGCGACGGTCCGTTCGAACAGCTCGTGGGAGAGCACGAACGGGTACAGCGGCGAGGCGAGGTCACCCACGGTGGCGGGAGTGGACATCGGCGTGCGTACCGCCCGGCGGTAGCCGTCGACGTCGGCGGCGACGACCCGGTCGGTGCCGGTCGGGACGGTCGATTCGCTCATCACGGCGTCACCACCAGGCAGGCGTTGTGGCCGCCGAAGCCGAACGAGTTGGACAGGGCCGGGCCCGATGCCGTCGGGCGGGGCGTGCCGTGCACCACGTCGATCTCCATCCCGGGTTCGGTCTGCTGGTGGTTGGCGGTGGGCGGGACGACCTTCCGGCCCACGGCCAGCACGGTCGCGATCAGCTCGACGGCGCCCGCGGCGCCGATGAGGTGACCGGTGACCCCCTTGGTGGCGGTCACCGGCGGCGGGGTGCCGCCGAAGACCTCACGCAGGGCGGTCGCCTCGATCCGGTCGTTCAGCGGGGTCGAGGTGCCGTGCGCGTTGACGTGCGCCACGTCGGCGGGGCCGAGGTCCGCGTCGGCGAGGGCCGCGCGCATGGCGGCGACCGCACCGGCCCCGTCCGGTGCGGGCATGCTGAGGTGGTGGGCGTCCGCGGTGGCCGCGTAGCCCGCCACGGCGGCGTACCTCCGGGCACCTCGGGCCCGCGCGTCGGACTCCCGCTCCAGTACGACGAAGCCGGCCCCCTCGCCCATCACGAAGCCGTCCCGACCGGCGTCGAACGGTCGGGACGCGGCTGCCGGATCGTCGTTGCGGGTGGAGAGCGCGCGGAGGTTGCCGAATGCGGCCAGCGTCACCGGGCTGATGATCGACTCGCATCCACCGACCACCACGACGTCGGCCCGGTCGGTGAGCAGCAGCGCCATGGCGTGTCCGACGGCGTCGGCCCCGCTCGCGCACGTCGTGGCGATCGAGAGCGCCGGCCCCCGGAAGCCGAGCCGCATGGAGATGAGGGCCGCCGCCGCGTTCGGCATGGTCATCAGCGGCATCAGCGGGTTGACCCCCTGCGGGCCGCGCTCGCCGTAGTGCCGGCTCTCCTGGTCGCTGGTGATCCGCCCGCCGACCGCGTTGCCGACGAGCACGGCGGCCCGCGCCGGGTCCGGCCGGGGCGCACCGGCGTCGGCGTACGCGGCGAGGGCCGCAGCCAGCCCGAACCGGGCGAACGGGTCCATCCGGCGGACCTGCTTATCGGTCATCCCGTCGATCGCGTCGAGGCCGTGGACCCGGCAACCGATCCGCACCGGGTGGGCCTTGAACTCCGGGTCGTCCAGCGGGGCCGCCGTGGACCGCCCGGCGAGCAGGGTCGACCAGAAGTCGTCGACCGTGCAGCCGGCCGGGGAGACGACCCCCATCCCGGTGACCACCACCGATTCCCGTGCCGAGGTGCGCATCGTCACGCCGGGATCAGGCGGCACTCGCGCGCCGCGGTCAGGAAGGCCTCGGCGGCGACGTCGATGTCCGCTTCCGAGTGCCGGGCGGTGATGGCGATCCGGAGCCGGGCCAGGGTGTTCGGTACGGCCGGCGAGACCACCGGCAGGCCGATGACGCCCGCGCGGCGGCACGCGGTGGCGTAGTCGTAGGCGCTCTCGTCGGAGCCGGCGATCAACGGGATCACCGCGGTCTCGCTGGACAGGGTGCGCATGCCGGCCTCGTTGAGGATGCCGCGCAACCGGGCGGACTGCCGCTGGATGTGCGTCACCCGCTCCGGCTCCTTGTCCAGGATGCGCAGCGCCTCCAGCGCCGCACCGGCCTGCGCCGGGGCCAGCGCCGCGGAGAACAGGAACGGCCGGGCGTTGTAGCGCAGGTGCTGGATGAGCTGGGGCGGGCCGACGACCCAGCCACCCATCGAGGGGATGGCCTTGGACAGCGTGCCCAGCTTGATGTCGACGAGGTCGTCGCTGCCGAAGTGCTCCTCGATGCCCCGTCCGGTCGCCCCGATGACGCCCAACGCGTGCGCCTCGTCCACCATCAGCAGCGCGTCGTGGTCGTCGCAGACCTTGCGCAGCTCGGGCAGCGGCGCGATGTCCCCGTCCATCGAGTAGACGCTGTCGACGATCACCAACCGCAGGCCGTCCGGGCTGGCGTTGCGCAGCCGCAGGTCCAGGTGCTCCGGGTCGTTGTGCCGGAACCGGGTGACCGTCGCCCCGCTGAGCTTGCAGCCGTCGACGATGCTCGCGTGGTCGTACTTGTCGATCAGGACGGTGTCGCCGGGGCCGCAGAGCGCCCCGATGGTGCCCACGTTGGCGGCGTACCCGGAGCCGAAGACGGCCCCTGCGGGGCGTCCGTTGAACCGGGCTACCTCGGCCTCCAGCTCCTCGTGCAGGGGCAGCGATCCGGCCAGCGCCCGTACGCCGTGCGCGCCGGTCCCGTACTGCTCGACCGCCGCCTTCGCGGCGTCCACCACCCGCTGGTCGCCGCTGAGCCCCAGATAGCTGTAGCCGGACATCATCAGGTAGCGCTCGTCGTCAACGGTGACGTACGGAGTGTCCCGTTCCACCCCGTACGGGACAAAACTGTTCTTCCGGCTCGGATCCGACTCGAGAGCGGCCAGCCGGTGGCGGATCGCCTCTATCTTCGGCTGCAACCGCAGCCATCCTCCTGAAGGGTTCACGGGCGTCTCCTCGTCCATTCGGCGATCGGTGGCGCGTGGGTGACCGGAGGTCGGCCTCGCCGGACTGCCCAGCGACTGCGACCGCTCGACGTGGCTGCCGTCCCCGGCCCTCCGACGTCGATCTACGTTGCCGGCATTTCTACGACGACTGCCGCAAGCGGCGCGCAACACGGGCGGAAGGACTTCGGCGTCGATCAGTTGTTCACCGAAATTCATCCACTATGGAGCTTTGACAAACGACCACGGGTGGATATGGTTCGCGTGCGGAATGTGTATTGACGGGAATCGCGCGAGCCGCATGATCGGCAGCGTCGCTGACCTGCGGCTCCCTGCACCACCGTCGGGGATCCGAGCTGCGGTACGCGCTACGAGCGCGTGCGAGGGGGGTACCCGTGCTGATCAGGCTCACCGGCTTGGTGGCGATCGAGCAGTTGGAGAACGGAGAGGTCCGGCACCTGTCCAGCGCGCAGGCCCAGGTGGCCTTCGCCCGGCTGACGCTGGAGCGGGCCAACGGCACCGGCCGGGACCAGCTGGCAGACACGGTCTGGCCGGACGGCCTGCCGGACACCTGGGCATCGGCGCTGCGCAGCGTCGTCAGCCGGGTGCGCGCCTTCGTGGCCGGTGGGGACGCGTCCGACGACCTGTCGGTGATCTCCCAGAGCGGGCGGTACCTGTTGCGTCTGCCGCCGGACGCCGTCGTCGACCTGGAACTGGCCGAGTCGTCGGTGGCCACCGCCACGAAGGCGTTCGCCGACGACGACTTCACCGAGGCCCGTAGGCGTGCCGCCTCGGCGGTTGCCTGCCTGCGCCGGCCCTTCCTCTCCGACCACGAGGGGGAGTGGGTCACCTCGGTCCGACAGCGCCTCGACGAGCTGCTGGTGGCCGCCCTGGAGATCGCGAGCCTTGCCTCGTCGGCGCTCGGCGAGGACCGGGAGGCACTGCGGTACGCCAGCGAGGCCGTGCAGCGCGGCCCGTTGCGGGAGAGCGCCCACCGGTGTCGGATGGCGGCCCACGTCGCCGCCGGCAACCGCGCTGAGGCCCTGCACGCGTACAACACCCTGCGCAGGGTGCTGGTCGAGGAGCTGGGTGTGGACCCGGCCCCCGAGACCCAGGCGCTCTACCTGGAACTGCTCGTCGCGCCGGCGGTGGCGACCCCCTCCCCCCGCGAGCTGTTCCGGGCCAAGCCCGGCACCGCCGCCCCGTTCATCGGTCGCCGGACCGAGTTGACGATGCTGGCCGAGTGCTGGGCCCAGGCGGTGCGCGGCGACAGCCACCTGATCCTGATCAGCGGGGAGCCGGGGATCGGCAAGACCCGGCTGATCACGGCGGCGGCCAGCCGGGCCGGCCTGGCCGCCGCCGTGGTGCTGCACGGCCGCTGCGAGCCGTCGAGCCGACAGCCCTTCCAGCCGGTCATCGAGGCGCTCTCCGGCTACGTCGCCGCGACGCCCGCCGACGCGGTGCCGGACGTGGGCCGGAGCGCCGCCGCCACGCTCGCCGCGCTGACCGCCGGGGAGCCGCCCTGCGCCGCCGACGCCGACCAGCTCGGCGTGCTCACCAACGTGCTGATCCGGCTGGCCCGGGCCAGCCCGGTCCTGCTGGTCCTCGACGACCTCGACCTGGCCGGCGAGGACACCCTGGCCCTGCTGCGCCAACTGCTGCGCAGGCGGCGGGGCATCTGCCTGCTGGTGGTGGCCACCGCGTCCAACCCGGTGCACTACCCGCCCGCGTTCGCCGTCGCGGTCCGGGACATGGACCGGGAGGGGCATCTGCTGCGGTCGGCGCTGACCGGGCTCGTCGAATCCGACGTGGCGACCCTCATCGGCCAGGTCGTGCCGGCGGCGGCGGTCCGGTCGCTACCCAGCCCCCGTCGGTTGGTCGCGGACACGGCCGGCAACCCGTACCTGCTGTTGAGCTTGCTGCGCTGGTACTGCGAAAGGCAGGACCGGGGTGAGGCCACGGCCGAGGAGCTGCCGTCGGGCGTGCACGACCACGCCAACGGCCGACTCGCCGCGCTCAGGCCCGCGTCGCGGCGGTTGCTGACCGCGGCGGCGCTCGCCGGGCCCACCTTCGAGCTGGACCTGACCGCCGCAGCCGCCGAGTTGTCGGCGGCCGAGGCGATGGACGAACTCGACGTCCTGCTCGCCGCCGGTCTGGTCCGGCCCGTCCGGCGGGGCGGCCCCGGCCTGGGCGAGTACGGCTTCTGCCACGACGTGCTGCGCCGGTCGGTGGGCGCACAGTGCCACGCCGACCGGCGGCGGGCGCTGCACCGGCGCTTCGTCGACGCGATCGAGGCGCAGCGCGCCGCCGACCTGGACCGCTACAGCGCCACCCTGGCCCGGCACTGCGCTGCGGCGGCCGTCGGGCCCGGTGATGCCCGCGCCGTGCGCTGGGGCTGGGCGGCGGGGTCGCGGGCCTTCTCCGACGGCGCCCACCGGGAGGCCGTCCAGATGCACCGGCTGGCCCTGCAACATGTGCCTGCGGACGAGCCGGGACTACGCGCCGAGGCGCTCATGAATCTCGGCCTGGCGCAGCGTGCCGCCGGGGACGGCGACGCCGAGCAGACCCTCTTCGACGGCGCGCTCCAAGCCCTGCACAGTGGACGCCCCGACGTGGCCGCGCAGGCCGCGCTCGCCCTGGCCGACGGGGCGGACGAGCGGTCCCGGCTGCGCGGCGAGGCCACCGCGCTGGTCGAGGCGCTACTGCGTCGCCCCGCCCAGCAGGCCGCCTACCGCCCCGCCCGGCCCGGCCGCCCGACGCCGCGCGGCGTGCTGGACGACCTGACGCTCGGCCGGTTGCTGGCCCGGCACAAGCGCTTCGGTGGTCGGGTGACCGCCGGTCCGGCCAGTGCCGCGGCCATCGCGGCGCTGATCCAGGAACTGCACCAGTCGGCGGGGCCGGAGCGGCTTCAGCGGCGTCTCGAGCTGTCGGCCGACCTGTCCGACGTCGCCGACGCGGTGGGGGATCGGCGGGCTCGGGTCATCGCGGCGCACCACCTGGCCACCGCCGCCGACCTGACCGGCCGGCACGCCGACCGGGACCGGGCGCTGGCCGTGCTGGCGGCGGAGGCGGACGGCACGCGTGGCAACGGTGATCCGTTGGCCGACGCCCTGCTGGTCGACCACGCGGTCGCCGTCGCGGTCACCGAGGGTCGGTTCACCGACGCGGTGGCGACCGCCCGGCTGGCCGGTCAGGCGGTGGGCCTCCGGCAGGGGCGGACCATCCAGCCCGCGCCCGGCGGGCTCGCCGGGCGTCAGATGCACGTGGCGGGCTGGTTGCGGGGGGTGTCCTGGCCGGCGACCGGTGGTCCGGGTGGCGACCGGGCGCTCGCCGAGGTGTCGCTCGCCGCGTTGGTGGCCGGGGAGCGGGGTCGACCCCATCTGACCCTGCGCGCGTTGGCCACCGGTGCCGAGCCGCTCCCCTCGGGCGACGAGTGGCTGCACGCGGCGGGGCTGCTCGCGCTCGGATCGGTGGAACTGGGCGATCCGACGACCGCCGAGGCGGCGCGGTCCCGCCTGTTGCCCTACGCCGACCTGCTCTGCGGGGTCGGCTACCGGAGCTTCGTCGGACCGGTCTCGTTCCATCTGGGACGGTTGTCGATGCTGCTGGGGGACTGGGCGTCCGCCGAGCGACACCTGACGGCCTCGCTCTCCGTGCTCGGCGGGCGTCGCGCCCGCCCCTGGTTCGCGCTGACCCAGCTCTCGCTGGCACGGACGCTACGCGCGCGGGCGCGTCCCGGCGACCAGTCCTGGGCGCAGGTGCTCGAGGGCGAGGCCCGCACCGCC
Source organism: Micromonospora sp. NPDC051925 (assembly GCF_044548625.1). NCBI lineage: Bacteria > Bacillati > Actinomycetota > Actinomycetes > Micromonosporales > Micromonosporaceae > Micromonospora > Micromonospora sp. NPDC051925. Next base: position 83,051 of record NZ_JBIUCH010000015.1, read on the forward strand.
GTCGCCGGACTGGGCCTGCGGCGCAACCTGAGCTGACCGGCGCGGCGGCGGTGCCCCGCGGTGGCGGTGTCCGGGCGTCCGGGGGTGGCTTTCTCCGGGCGTCCGGAGGCCGGCTGTCCGGGCGTCCGGAGCGGCCCACTTCGGGCGTCCGGAGCGGCCCGCCCCGGGTCGTGGTCAGTCCAGGCGGTGATGGCGCAGGTTCGCGTCCTCGCCCGGCCCGGCCTGGTCCAACAGTTCGTCGAGTGCCGGCGCCGGGGCGCGGCTGGTGGTGGTGACGACCAGCATGATCCGGCTGCGCCGACAGGTCAGCCGCAGGTGTCCGAGCAACCGCGCGGAGAGCAGGTCGGCCGGCGGCAGGTCGTGCAGCACGATCAGGGTGGGCCGCTGTCGTGCCATGGCGTCCAGCCACGCCTCGATCGCCTCGAACGACTCGGTGCGTTCCACCTCCATCGGCGGGCGTGGCGGTAGCCCGAGCCGCGGCACCACCTCGGGCAGCAGCCGGCTGATGTGGTCCACCCGTCCGTCGATCTCCGTACGCAGGGCCTCCGCCGTACGTCCGCCCAGGTAGACGCCGAGCGCCTCGCGCAGGGCCTGGAACTCGTCCTGCGGCTCCCGCTCCCAGCGGCCGTAGAGGATGCGGGCACCCTCGGTGTGCAGGCGAAGCGCGAGCTCGGCGCTGACGTTGCCGGGGATGGACGGGGTTGCCGCGGTGAGCACGTGCGTCACCAGCTCACCGGAGAGAACCTGCCGCCAACCGTCCCGCAGCGCGGCCAGGGCGCGAGCGGAGGCAGGGGTCGGTGCCGGGCGGGGCCCGGCGAGCGCTCGCCGGGCCCAGTGCAGGTTGTCCGCCTCCGCCTCCGCGTCGTCGTTCGGCGGCCGGAGTTCGTACAGTTGCTCCGGCGGTCCGTCGGCGGCTGGCCGCCACCGGCCGTGGTAGTAGAGCTGCGCCCCCGGTGGCAGGGTCGCCCCCGCCACGATCGCGGTGGCGGCGGTCACCAGGATCTGCCCGGCGTCGGTGCGGGCCAGCAGCGGCGTCAGCCGGTCCGGCCGTCCGCTTCCCGGTGCGGCTGCGGTGTCGACCAACACGCGGAACCGGGGTGGGTCGCCCGCCAGGTCGGGCGGTGGACTGAGCAGTTCCAGGGCGGCCCGGGTCGCGTCGGCCGCGCTGGCGAACCAGCCCCGGGTTCCGCATCGATCGGGGTGGCGCTCGATGCTGGTCTCGGTCGCCTCGGCCCGCAGCATCAGGTCCCGTGCCCGTTTCAGGTGGCTCACCGGAGCGTCTGCGGGCAACGCGGCGACGAGGGTGCTGACGGGCTCGCTCACAGCTCACCTGTCGACGAGGCAGCCGGCAGCGTCCCGACCGGCCAGGGGTGGACGAACAGCGGGAAAATGGTCATCGTTCGTTCTGCGTCAATGGCACGTTGAGCAGCATGACGGCCGGAACGGTCGGCCGGGTATCAGCCGGAGGGATCGTTGCTCGCCCCTGGGCGGGTATCGATCGGTGTCCGTCCGGCGGGGGGAGGTGGTGAGACACCCGGTCCCCCCGCCGGACGGGCTCAGGTGATCGAAACGCCACCGTCGATGCTGAGCACCTGACCGGTCATGTAGTCGGCGTCGAGGAAGAGGCGCATGCTGTGGGCGACCTCCTCCGGGGTGCCGAACCGCGGAACGGGGCACTTGCCGCGGATGGCATCGGTCACCGACGCGGACAGGTCCTTGGTCATTCCGGTGATCATGAAACCGGGGGAGAGCGCGTTGACCGTGACGCCCCGCCGCCCGCACTCGGCGGCCAGCGTACGGGTCATCCCGATCACCCCGGCCTTGGAGGCGGAGTAGGCGGTCTGGCCGGCGGTGGCGATCAGCCCCGACGGCGAGACCACGTTGATGATGCGCCCCCACCGCTGCCGCAGCATGTGCGGTACGGCCACCCGGGAGGTGTGGAAGGTGCCGATCAGGTTCGTCTCGATGACCTCCCGCCACTCCTGCGGGTTCTGCATCGCCATCAGCGAGTCGCGGCGGATCGCCCCGTTGTTGACCAGGACGTCGATCGGGCCGAGCTGTTCGCGGACCTGCTCGTACAGCGCGCCGACCTCCTCCCAGGAGGCGACGTTCCCGGTCACCACCACCGAGTCGTTGTGCAGCTTGTCCGCCACCGCCCGAGCCTGCTCGGCGGAGCTGTTGTAGTGCACCGCGACCCGGCAGCCGAGCGCGTCCAGTTCGATCGCCAGTGCCTGCCCGAGCCCGCCGGATGCCCCGGTGACCAGGGCCACTGGTGCATCCGGCCGGACCGTACCGATCGTCGTGCCAGCGCTCATCCCGACTTCCCTCCCCATTCCAGGAGCATCGAGCCCCAGGTCATACCGGCGCCGAACCCGGCCAGCAGCACCAGGTCCCCATCGGCGACCCGACCCTCGTCGAGCGCCTCGGAGAGCGCGAGCGGGATGGAGGCCGAGGCGGTGTTGCCGTAGCGGTCCAGGTTGGTGACCAACCGCTGCGGGTCGAGCCCCGTGTGGCTCAGGATCGAGTTGATGATCCGGATGTTCGCCTGGTGGGGCACGATGTGCTTGACCTGGTCCGGCTGGACCTTCGCCTGCTCCAGGGTGGCCCGTACCGACCGCACCGAGAACCGTACGGCGTTCAGGTAGATCTCGTTACCGTTGATCTTCGCGTAGTGCAGCCCGTCCCGGACCGTCTCCTCGGTGGTCGGCATCCGGCTGCCGCCGGCGAGCACCTTGAGGCTCCCGGTGCAGGAGCCGTCCGCGCCCAGGTTCCAGGCCAGCAGCCAGTCCCGGTCGGTGGGTTCGAGCACCAGGGCGGCGGCACCGTCCCCGACCAGGATCCCGAGGTCGCGGTCGGTCGGGTTGACCGTCAGCGAGTGGGTGTCCGAGCCGATCACCAGGATCGGACGCGGGTCCATCCGCATCAGCGCCGCCGCTGTCATCAGGCTGTAGATGAAGCCGCTGCACTCCGCGTTGACGTCGTGGGCGCTGCCGGCGATGTCGAGATCGTGGTGGACGAAGGCCGAGGTGGCCGGCGACGGCTGCTCCGGCGTCGCCGTGGCGACGATCAGGTGCGCGATGTCCGCGCCGGTCAGCCCGGCCTTCTCCAGCGCCCGCCGGCCGGCGTCGACGGCGAGCGAGGCGGTGGTCTGTCCCGGCTCCACGAACCGCCGTTCCCGGATGCCGCACCGGCTGACGATCCAGTCCTCGTCGACACCGAAGCGCCCGGCCAGCTCAAGGCTGGTCAGGACCTGGTCAGGTACGGCGACGCCCCATCCGCTGATCTTGAAGCCGTCCACGTGCGCTACGCCCCGGCGGGCTGGCCGGCCAGCGCCACGATCCGCGCGTGCACCGTACGCATCGAGGTCGACTCGTCGATGTCCTTGAACAGGGACTCGTCGGCCGGGATGTGCGGGTACTTGTTCTGGAAGCTGTACAGCCACTCCATCAGGTCCAGCGAGTCCACGTCGGCGATGTTCTGGATCGAGGCGTCCGGGTCCACGTTGTCGGCGCCCGACACGGCCTGCAGCTGGATCGCCAGTTCCTCGACGGTGGGAATCTCCATGGGTCCGCTCCTCTCATAGGGGCACCGGCGACCGTCGACTCGCGTCGGGCCGGCACACGAGCAGCTAACGGCGACGGCGCAACGGCTGCGCAAGCCGGCTGACGGGGCGGGCGGGTGTTGCGCGGCTCTTGCGGTGGGCGGTTTACCTCTTCACGACGTCACGAACTGAATCTTCCGAGCGGAACTGAATTGGGGGCGAGATGACCATCGCCGATATCAGACCGGTGAACCCCGAGGTTGAGGCGATCCGCCATCACTACGAGGTGAGCAACGCCTTCTACCGGCTGCTGCTGGGCCCGATGATGATGTACTCCGGCGGGTACTGGGACGAGGGCGAGCCGCTCCGGGAGACCCACGACCTCGCCCAGGAACGCAAGCTCGACGCGTTCGTCGAGTTGGCCCGCGCCGCCGGCGTCGACCGGGTCCTCGACATCGGCTCCGGCTGGGGAACCATGCTCGACCGGGTGACCCGGGTGCACGGCGCGCGGCAGGCGGTCGGCCTCACGCTCAGCCGTACCCAGAAGGAGTGGGTCGACGCACTGGGCAACCCGAGCGTGGACATCCGGGTGGAGAGCTGGGAGGAGCACCGGGCGGAGCAGCCGTACGACGCCGCCTTCTGCATCAACGCGCTGGAGCACTTCGTCTCGGCCAGCCTGTCGCCGAAGGAGCGCACCCGCCGCTACCAGACCTTCTTCGAGCAGGTCCACTCGCTGCTGCGGCCCGGTGCCGGCTTCGTGCTGCACACCATGACCGCGGAGCGTCTCCCGCTCAACCGGGAGCTGCTCAAGGACCTGAAGTTCCTCCAGCGTGAGGAGTTCAAGGACTGCCACATCCCGCACCTGTACGAGCTGACCGCCGGTCTGGAGGGTCTGTTCGACGTGGTGGAGATCCGCAACGAGCGCGAGTCGTTCAGCCGGGCCTGCCGGGTCTGGCTGGAGTACCTGGCCGAGCGCCGGGACGAGGCGGTCGAGATGGAGGGCGAGGAGGTCGTCGCGCGGTTCGAGCGCTACCTCGACATCTTCGCCTACACCCTGGAGGACGCCTACTTCAACAACTTCCGCGTCGTGTTGACGCGCCGGGGTCAGGGGGCGTCGTGACGAGCACTGTGGAGGAACTGTCCAGCACGGGTGGCTCCGGTCGTCCGGTGCGGCACGTGAAGGTGGCGGTCGTCGGCACCGGGTTCTCCGGGCTGGGCATGGCCATCCGGATGCTCCAGGCGGGCATGGACGACTTCCTGGTCTTCGAGCGCGCCGACGAGGTCGGCGGCACCTGGCGGGCCAACACGTACCCGGGCTGCGCCTGCGACGTCATGTCGCTGCTCTACTCCTTCTCCTTCGCGCCCAACCCCGACTGGAAGACCACCTTCGGCAAGCGGCAGGAGATCTTCGACTACCTGCGGGACTGCGCGGACCGGTTCGGGGTGCGGCCGTACATCCGCTTCCGGCACGAGCTGCTCTCGGCCCGGTGGGACGAGGTGGCCCGGCACTGGCGGATCAGCACCAGCCAGGGCGACTACACCGCGCAGGTGCTGGTCACCGGCACCGGCTACCTCAGCGACCCGGTGGTGCCGCAGATCGAGGGGCTGTCCAGCTTCGCCGGCCCGATGTTCCACTCGGCCACCTGGGACCACGACGTCGACCTCACCGGCAAGCAGGTCGCGGTGATCGGCACCGGGGCGTCGGCGATCCAGTTCGTGCCGAAGATCCAGCCGAAGGCCGCCAGGCTGGACGTCTACCAGCGCACCGCGCCGTGGGTGGGCCCCAAGCCCGACAAGTCGATCACCTCCCGCGAGCACTGGATGCGCCGTCGGGTGCCCGGCTACCAGCGCTTCCGCCGCAACTTCAACAAGAACGGCCGGGAGATCCTCGCCTTCCTGCTCAGCGACCCCAAGCGGGCCGAGAAGACCATCCAGGGGATGGCCAGCAAGCACCTGGAGAAGAGCATCACCGACCCGGTGCTGCGGGCCAGGCTCACCCCCGACTACACCGTGGGCTGCAAGCGGCTGCTCTTCTCCGACGAGTGGTACCCGGCGGTCAGCTCGTCCAACGTGGACGTGGTGACCGACCGGATCGACCGGGTCACCCCGACCTCGGTGGTGACCGCGGACGGGCGCGAGCGTGAGGTCGACGTCCTGATCCTGGGCACCGGCTTCCAGGCCACCTCCCGCCCGATCGCCGGCCGGGTGTTCGGCACCCGCGGCGTGGCCCTGGCCGAGGTGTGGAGCAGCGGCATGAGCGCCTACCGGGGCACCACCGTCGCCGGGTTCCCCAACCTGTTCATGCTGCTCGGCCCGAACACCACCCTCGGGCACTCGTCCCAGACGCTGATGATCGAGGCGCAGATCGCGTACGTGATGGACGCCCTGCGGGTGCTCGACAAGCGTGGCCTGAGCAGCGTCGACGTTCGCCCGCAGGCCCAGATCGACTACAACCGGCAGCTCGACGAGCGGTTGGCGGGAACCGTCTGGAACGCCGGCAATTGCCGGAGCTGGTACCTCGACGGCAACGGACGCAACCCGTCCATCTGGCCCACCTACACCTGGCGGTTCCGCCGGCAGACCCAGCGGTTCGACCTCGACGCGTACCAGCTCGCCACCACGGTGGCCGGCGGTCCGCGTGTCGGTCAGCCGGCCTGATCCTCGGGGGCATCGATGAAGCACCAGGTCAATCGGCGTTCCCTGCTCAGGGGTGCTGTCACCGGAGCGCTCGCGGTGGGCTTCAGCCAGGCCGCCGGTGGCTGGCTGACCGCCGCCGCCGCGAGCGACCACTCCGGGGTCTCCTGGGCGCCCCGCTTCGACGGCACCCTGGAGACCGCGCCGGACGTGCTGGCCGGCTTCGCCACCGACTTCGGCGCCCTGCGCTCCGGTACGCCGCGGGCCGTACTGCGGCCGGGGTCGGTGGACGACGTGGTGACGGCCGTCAGGTTCGCGCGGTCGCACCGGCTGAAGATCGCCATGAACGGCCAGAGCGGCACGGGCACCGACCGCGAGTCGCACTCGAACTACGGTCAGGCGCACGTCCCGGGAGGCATCTCCATCGACGCGCGGCGGCTCAACCGGATCCACCGCATCGAGTCGGGCTTCGCGGTCGTCGACGCCGGCGTGACCTGGTCGGAGCTGACCGCCGCCGCGTTGGCCCAGGGCCGGACCCCGCCGGCGCTGCCGGACTACCTGCACCTGACCATCGGCGGCACGATCAGTGTCGGCGGTATCGGTGGCACCGTGCAGAAGCACGGCCTGCTCTGTGACACCGTCGAGGAGGTCGACGTGGTCACCGGCACCGGGGAGCTGGTGACCGCCAGCCTGCACCGCAACCGGTCGCTGTTCCTGTCGGTGCTGGCCGGCGGCGGCCAGTGCGGCCTGATCGTCCGCGCCCGGGTGAAGCTCGTCCCGGCACCGGCCAGCGCCGTGGTCTTCAGCCTGTTCTACGACGACCTGGCGACCTACCAGGCCGACGCGGAGCGGTTGGTGGCCGACGGCCGGTTCAGCCACCAGGCCGGCGAGATCGTCGCGAAGCCCGACGGCTCCGGCTGGCGGTACAAGCTGGAAGCCGGCCGCTACTACACGGGCGTCGAGCCGGACCAGGCCGCGCTGCTCAGCGGGCTGCGTGACGAGCGGGCCGAGCTGGAAATGGTCCGGCTGGGGTACCGGGACTGGGTCACCCGCCTCGACGGCTACGAGGTGTTCCTCAAGGAGGGTGGCTACTGGGAGCAGCCGAAGCCGTGGTTCAGCATGGTGCTCCCCGCCTCGCGTACCCGTCAGTTCGTGACCGCCGTGGTCAGGGAGCTGACACCCGAGGATCTGGGTGTCGGATTCGCGGGCTTCTACCCGTTCCCGACCGCCAGGCTCACCCGACCGCTGTTCGCCAAGCCGAGCGGGCCGACCGCCTACCTGTTCGACCTGCTGCGTTTCCCGTTTCCGGGTGACACCGGGATCGACCGCATGCTCGCACAGAACCGCCGGCTCTACGACCTCGGCGTCTCCCTCGGCGCCAAGCGTTACCTCGTCGGCGCGATCCCGAACATGACCGGCGTCGACTGGCAGCGGCACTTCGGCGCGCACTGGTCGGACTTCCGCGCGGCCAAGCACCACTACGACCCCGACCTGATCCTCACCCCCGGTCAGGGCTTCTTCGCCTGACCTGAGCCGGTGTCCGGGCGGGCGTGCCGCCCGCCCGGACACTCCCGGCCGGACCCGCCGCCCGCCTGGAGGTATCTGAATGCACAAGTACGACATCATCGACGAGGCCGTCGTCGCCGCCGCACCCGAATCGGTCTGGGAGGCGTTGGTCGAGGAACTGCGTGGCGCCGCCCGCTGGTGGGTGCCGCACAACACCTTCGCCGCCGGGTCGGTTCCGCCGGATCAGGTCGGTGGCGAGACCGAGGTGACCGTCCACCCGAAGGGCGTCGACGGCGGTGGGCCGAAGCTGCGGTTCACCGCGCGGACGACCGCAGTGGAGCCCCATCGCCGGCTCGCGGCCGACTACGTCTCCGGTGTCTTCCTCGGCACCTGCGAGTTCCTGCTGCGTCCGCTGGACGACGGTCGGACCCTGATCGCCATGCACTTCCAGGCGGACCCGAAGGGCTTCGTGCGCATGCTGTCCAAGGTCGCCGACATCGGCGCACAGCACTCCTCGGCCACCCAGGCCGCCTTCGCCAACCTCGACGCCCTGCTGGCCGACCGGCCCGTCGCCCGGAGCGGTGCGCGGTGAACGGTCGGACGCTGTCGCGTACCGCCACGGCCGTCGACCGGGTCGTCCAGACCGACGACGGCGCGCGGCTCGCCGTGACGGTGACCCGCCCGAGCCTGGACTTCGACGCCGGTACGGTCGTGCTGGCCCACGGCTGGGCCGCCGGCCGCCAGTGCTGGCAGCCGGTCACCCGGCACCTGCTCGCCCTGGGGCACACCGTCGTCGCGTACGACCACCGGGGGCACGGGGAGTCCACCCTCGGTCGGGAGCCGATCGGCGTGCCGCGGCTCGGCGCGGACCTCTCGGCCGTGCTGACCGAACTGGACGTCCGGGACGCCGTGCTCGCCGGCCACTCCGGCGGCGGGTTCGCCGCGTTGGCGTACGTGACGGCGGACCCCGGCGCGGCGACGAGCCGGCTGCGCGGCCTGGCGCTGCTCGCCACCGCCGCCCACGACCAGGCCACCCCGGCCGGCGAGGTCCGGATGATGGGCAGCGGCCTGTTCACCTGGGCGCTCTCCCGGCCGCCGGTGGGCCGCAAGATGCTCCGCGCGACGATGGGCCGGTGGATCGATCCGGCGGCGCTGGAGACCCACCGGCAGATGTTCGCGGCCACTCCCGCCGCCGTCCGCGCCGCCTGCTTCGGCTGCACGCAGCAGATGGATCTGCGTTCCCTGCTGGCGAAGGTGCAGATCCCGGCGGTGGTGGTGGCCGGGGACGCCGACACCGTGGTCGCCCCGTCGCTCGGCCGGGCGGTCGCCGACGCCCTGCCCCACGCCCGCTACGAGCTGCTGCCCGGTGCCGGCCACATGCTTCCCCTGGAGCGCCCGGCGCGGGTCGCCACGGTCATCGCCGACCTGGCCGCGCGCTGACACCCCGGAAGGCAGGTCGATGACATCCTGGTTCGACGGCACCGACCCGGCCGACCAACACGGGCCGAGGTTGTTCTGCTTCCCGCACGCGGGGGGCGGAGGGCGGTTCTTCCATCCGTGGCGTCGTCTGCTCGCGCCCGACCTGACCGTCCGTCCCGTCGTCCCACCCGGACGGGAGGGTCGGTTCGGCGAGCGGGCGTACGACCGGATGGAGCTGCTGGTCGAGGGCCTCGTCGAGGCCGTGCGCCCGGAGCTGGACCGGCCCTTCGTCTTCTTCGGCCACAGCCTCGGCGCGGCCGTGGCCTACGAGACCGCCGTGCGGCTGCGGCAGCTCGGCCTTCCCGAGCCGAGCTGCCTGGTGGTGTCCGGGCGGCGGGCGCCGCACCTGCCGCTGCCGCCGCCCTACCTGCACCTGATGGACGACGATCAGTTCATCGCCGAGGTCATCCGGTTGGGCGGCACCCCGGCGACGATCCTCGACCGTCCGCAGGTGCTGAAGTTCTACCTGCCCACGCTGCGTGCCGACTACGAGCTGAACGAGGTCTACCGGCCCACGCTCGGCAGGCCGCTGTCCTGCCCCGTCTTCGGCTACGCCGGGGACGCGGATCCGATCGGCGAACCCGCCGACGTCGCCGCCTGGAAAGCCGTGAGCAGCGGGCCCTTCGCCGCTCGCGTGTTCGCCGGTGCCCACTTCTACCTCAAGGACCGGTCGGAGGAGGTGCTGGCCGCGTTGCGCAAGGACCTTGCCGTGGCGTCGGTCGGCGTCACCGCGCAGAACTGACCGGGCCGCCGTGCCCGCGCTCGCAGTCGTCCCGCTCGAACCGTCGTCCGTGCCGCACGCCGGCCGGGCCCACCCCCGGAGGGGTTCGTTGGCTTCCCGTCTCTTCACATCCGAATCGGTAACCGAAGGCCACCCAGACAAGATCGCCGATCAGATCAGCGACGGCATCCTGGACGCGCTGCTGGCGCAGGATCCGCACAGCCGGGTGGCCGTCGAGACCATGATCACCACCGGCCAGGTGCATGTGGCCGGTGAGGTGACCACGAAGGCGTACGCCGATATCCCGACCATCGTGCGGAAGACGATCCTCGGGATCGGCTACGACTCGTCGAAGAAGGGCTTCGACGGTGCCTCCTGCGGGGTCAGTGTCTCCATCGGAGCACAGTCCCCGGACATCGCGCAGGGCGTCGACCGGGCGATCGAGCTGCGGACCGGCTCGTCGGAGCGGGAGTTGGACGCGCAGGGCGCGGGCGACCAGGGCATGATGTTCGGCTTCGCCTGTTCGGAGACGCCGGAGCTGATGCCGCTGCCGATCGCGCTGGCGCACCGGCTCGCCCGCCGGTTGACCGCGGTGCGCAAGGACGGCACGGTCCCGTACCTGCGGCCGGACGGCAAGACCCAGGTCACCATCGAGTACGAGGGGCTGCGCCCGGTCCGGCTGAACACCGTGGTGGTGTCCAGCCAGCACGCGGCCGACATCTCGCTGGACGGTCTGCTCACCCCGGACGTGCGCGACCAGGTGATCGCGCCGGAGCTGGCGGAGCTCGGGCTGGACACCGAGGGGTACCGGCTGTTGGTGAACCCGACGGGGCGGTTCGAGATCGGTGGTCCGATGGGGGACGCCGGGCTGACCGGCCGGAAGATCATCGTCGACACCTACGGCGGGTACTCCCGGCACGGTGGCGGCGCGTTCTCCGGCAAGGACCCGTCGAAGGTGGACCGGTCGGCGGCGTACGCGATGCGCTGGGTGGCCAAGAACGTGGTGGCCGCCGGGCTGGCCGAGCGGTGTGAGACGCAGGTGGCGTACGCGATCGGCAAGGCCCACCCGGTGAGTCTGTTCATCGAGACGTTCGGCACCGAGACCGTGCCGGTCGCCGCGATCGAGAAGGCGGTCGGCGAGGTGTTCGACCTGCGTCCGGCCGCGATCATCCGGGATCTCGACCTGCTCCGCCCGATCTACGCCCAGACCGCGGCGTACGGCCACTTCGGCCGGGAACTGCCCGACCTGGCCTGGGAGAGCACCGACCGGGCCGCCGACCTCAAGTCGGCGATCTGACGACGACGAGAACCGGCGTGAGCGTCTGGCGTATGGAACCGAGGATCTGGGCCATGGCTCGCACCCCGGTCCGGCGGTTGACTGGGAACAGAGGCGAACAGGCGACGGAGGTACCGGAATTGCATACCGATCTGTTCACATCCCGTGCATCGGACACCGCGCTGGGCCTGGCCGGGGTCGGCACCGGCGTGATGGCAGGGGTGTTCCACGCGTTCGACACGGCGGTCATGCCGGCGTTGGCCGAGACCGACGACCGGACGTTCGTCGACACCATGCGCTCGGTGAACCGGCTGATCGAGAACCCCGTCTTCGGACTGGCGTATGTCGGCGCGCTGGCCGCGCCGGCGGCGGCGGCGGTGCTGCTGCATCGGGCGGGGCGGCGGCGCGCGGCGCGGTGGGCCGCCGGTGCCGCGCTGTGCTACGGAGCCGCGGTCGTGGTCACCAGCGCGGTCAACCTGCCGCTCAACGCGCGCCTCGCCCGGACCCCCGACGCGACCGCGGCACGGGCGGGCTTCGAGCGGCGGTGGAACACGGCCAACACCGCCCGCACGGTCCTGACCGTGGCCGCGGCGGCCTGCGTGGGCCGGGCCGCCACCCTGCGCGAGCGCGGCACGTCCCGGGCGGGGGAGTCGACCGGGTCCGCCTGACCGAGGCGAATCGCTCCCGGCGATCCCGGTCCTGTTCGCGCTGACCTGCCGGCACCCTGGCGGGTCAGCGCGGGCATCCGCGCTTCGGCGAGGCGATACCGGAGCGCGCTGATCCGCCCTGATCCGCCATGATGCCGGCGGGGGAGACGCTGGGCGGGCGGCACCCCGGTATGGTGCGGTGGCTGAGCCGTGGACACGGGGTGCTGCCAGGGGTGGAGGGGTCGGTGCATGCGTGAGGATTCGCCGCGCTGGGAGCAGATCAACGCCAGCTCCTACGTCCACGAGCAGGACGGGCTGCGGGACCTGGCGAGCTACCTGCCCGACGCGGACCCTTACCACGTCTGGGCGAATGTCGAGTTCGTCGGTGCCGACGGGACGATAAACGAGGTCGACGCCCTGGTGCTCACCCCGAGCGGGTTGTACGTGCTGGAGTTGAAGCACTGGCGGGGCGAGATCCGGGGCGACGGCACCCAGTGGGTACGGCGGATGGACAACAGCCGGCTCATTCCGGAGGACAACCCCTACATCCTGGCCAACCGGAAGGCGAAGCGACTGGCCAGCCTGATCCGCTATTACGCCCGGCAGAACGGCCAGGAGGCCGAGGCCCCCTACGTCGGAGCGGCGGTGTTCCTGCATGCCCGAGGGATGCGGGCGAGCCTGGACTCGATCGGCGGGCAGCACGTCTACGGCCTGCACGGGCACGACTCGGGGCTGCCCAGCCTCAAACAGGCGCTGACCGCACCGGCGCGTAACCCGGCGCACCGGGTGGACGCGGCGCGGGGCAGACAGATCGTCGAGCTGGTCCGAGGTGCCAAGATCCGGCCGTCGGTGGCGGACCGCAAGGTCGGCCAGCTCCTGCTGCATCCGAAGCCGTTCGCGGAGGGCCTCGGCTGGCAGGACTTCCTGGCCGGGCATGTGCTCGACACCTCGCTGGTGCGCCGGGTCCGGTTCTATCTGACGAGCCGGGCCGCCGAGCACGAGGTGCCGGCGATCCGCAAGGCGGCCGAGCGGGAGTTTCGCCTCCTGCAGGGCATCCACCACCCCGGCGTGGCGCGGGCGCACGACCTGGTCGAGCATGCGTGGGGCCCGGCGGTCGTCTTCGACCACCAGCCGGACCGGGTACGCCTCGACCAGTGGCTGCTGCGCCGTGGCGACACGTTGACGCTGGCCCAGCGGTTGCAGTTGGTGCAGGATCTCGCCGAGATCATCGACTATGCGCATTCGCGCCGGTTGGCCCACCGGGCGCTCGCCCCCCGGGCCATCTACGTCGGCGAGCCGGACGGTTCCCGTCCGACGCTGGTGGTGACCGACTGGCAGACCGGCGGGCGGTTGGCCGGCAACACCCAGCTCACCCGGCTCGGCCCGTCGAGCGACCCGGCCAGCCTGGAGCTGTTCTTCGACGACGAGGTGCGGCGCTACCAGGCACCGGAGGCGGGGGGTGCCGCCCGGCTGCCCGGTCATCAGCTCGACGTGTTCTCACTCGGCGCGCTGGCCTACCGGATCTTCGCCGGGGTAGTGCCCGCCGCGACCCCGGAGGAGTTGGTCGACGCGGTCCGCGACAGCGGCCTGCACCTGGATGCCGCAGTCGACGGCATGCCGGACACGTTGGTGACACTGGTCTACGACGCCACCCGGGGCGATCCCGCGCAGCGCCTCGCCGGGGTGTCGGACTTCCGCGCCGGCCTGGAGAAGGTCTGGGAGGAGCTGACCGCCCCCGAGCAGGAATTGGCGGCCGATCCGCTCGCCGCCCACCGGGGTGACCTGCTCGACGGTGGTCTGGAGGTGAAGGACCGGCTCGGCTCCGGTGCCACCGCCGTCGCGCTGCTGGTCAGCAGGGCCGGGGAAGCCCGGGACCTGGTGTTGAAGGTGGCCCGCGACGAGCAGCACGAGGAACGGTTGACAGCGGAGGCGCGTACCCTCGCGGGGTTGAAGCATCCGCAGGTGGCCGCGCTGGTGGACGGCCCGGTGCGGGTCGGTGGCCGGACGGCCCTGCTGATGGAGAGCGCCGGCTCGCGGACCCTCGCCGAGGAGCTGCGCGGGGGCCGGCTCGCGCTGGACCTGCTGGAGCGGTACGGGCGGGACCTGCTCGACATCGTCGCCTTCCTGGACGGCCAGGGCGTCTGGCACCGGGATCTGAAGCCGGCCAACCTGGCCGCCCGGCCCCGACCGAAGGACAAGCAGCCGCACCTGTGCGTCTTCGACTTCTCGTTGTCGTCGACGCCGGCCGACCAGCTCGCCGCCGGCACGGTCGGCTACATCGACCCGTTCCTCGGCTCCGCACGGCGGTTGCGTTACGACGCGGCGGCGGAGCGGTTCGCCGCCGCCGTGGTGCTCTACGAGATGGCGACCGGGACGCTGCCCCGGTGGGGTGACAACGCGAATCCGGCGGTGATCAGCGACGAGGTGACCCTCGATCCGGCGGCGTTCGATCCGGCGGTCGCCGACCGGCTGGTGGAGTTCTTCGCCCGGGCACTGGCTCGGGACGCGGCGGCCCGGTTCGACACCGTCGACGAGATGACCGACGCCTGGCGGGCCATCTTCCAGCAGGTCCCGCAGCCGGCCGTGACGACGGTCGGGCCGATGCCGGCGGCGGTGGGGCTGACCCGTGGGTCGCCGCTGGAGGTCACCGAGCTGACCGCTCGGGCCCGTTCGGCGCTGGAACGGCTGGGCCTGCACACCGTGGGCGACCTGCTGGACGCCGAGCCGTCGAGGCTGACCCGGGCGAAGGGGGTGCCGGACGCCACTCGCAAGGAGATCCTCGCCCAGGCGCGGGCGCTGCGGGCGGTGCTGCCGGGAGCCGGCGAGCCGACGGTTGCCGAGGAACAGCCGCTGGCCCAGGGCGTCGAGGCGCTCTGCGCGGCACTCCTGCCCGCCACCACGTCCCGCAATCACCGGGCGCTGGCGGTGCTGCTCGGGCAGGCGCCCACCGCCGAGGGCGCGTTCCTGTGCTGGCCGGCGCAGATGGAGGCCGCCCGCGCCACCGACCGGACTCAACCGCAGGTGTCCAAGCTGCTCAGCACGCAGGCCCGCACCTGGCTGGGCCTGCCGGCGCTGGTGGCGGTGCGCAACGAGATCGTGGCGCTGCTCGATGCCCGGGGCGCGGTGATGTCGGCCGAGGAGTTGGCCCAGGCGCTGATCGCCGCGCGCGGCTCCTACACGTCCGCGCCGAAGCGGCTGCCGCAGGCGGTCGGGCTGGTGCGGGCCGCCGTCGAGGCCGAGCTGAGCACCGGCGGTGACGCCCGGGTGGCCATCCACCGGTTCCGGACGTCGGGCACCGTGCTGGTCGGCCGTGAGCCGGACGATCCGGCGTCCGAGGTCACCGCTGCGGACTTCCTCGGGTACGTGGTGGAGTTGGGTGGCCGGGCCGCCGAGTTGGCCGCTGCCGATCCGCTGCCGACCCGGCAACGCGCCGTGGAGGAGTTGCGCCGACTGCCGGTGCCGGCCGGGATGCCGGCGGTGGCCGACCTGCGGCTGTTGCAGCTCGCGGCGGCCGGGAGCAACGACCGGGTGGACGTCAACCCGCAGGGGCAGCTCTACCCGGTGGGGATGTCGGCGGAGCGGGCGTTGCGGCTGTCGGTGGGCAGCCTGATCGGCCAGCGGCTGGGTGCCCAGCAGCTCCGTGACCGGGTGCAGAGCCGGTTCCCTCGGTCACAACGGGTACCCGACCGACCCACGCTGACCGACCTGCTCAAGACAGCCGAGGTGCCGCTGATCTGGCATCCGAACGATCAGGTATATGGGCCAGCGGCCACGGTAGCGTCGGTGACCGGCACCCGGACGGGAACCGCCCACGCGCCGCTGCTCGGCCTCACCGCCGTTGACGAGGTGGGCGACCGGCTGGCCTCGGCGCTCGACCGGCGGGCCTTCCTGGCCGTGTTGGCACCGTGGCGTCGGCTTGCCCCGGCCCGGCGGGCCCTGTTGGCCCGGCTGCCGCTGACCGAGGTGGACGTCACGGCGATCCTGCTGGAGCGGCTGCGCACGCTGGGCTTCCCATGGGAGGCGATCCTGGCGGCCGACAACGGCATGCCGCTGGACGCGGATTTCCGCAGCCTGGTGGATCTCGTCCGGTATCAGGTGGTCCCGGCGATCGGCGCGGCGATCGACGCTGCCGACGGGCCGGTGCTGATCACCGAGGCCGCGCCGCTGGCCCGATACGGGCAGCTCGGGCTGCTCCAGCAGTTGGCCGACCCGACCCGGCCCCGCCCGGCGGCCCGGCTGCTGCTGGTGCCGGCCCGCCGGCTGGACCCGGCGGTGCTGGACGGGGTGCAGTTGCCGCTGACCTCCCCGGCCAGCCAGGCGCTCTGGCTCGCCGACGAGTGGATCGCGACGGCCGGCGAGATGCGCTCGAGGGTCCGCTGATCAGTCTGCGGTGTCGAGGAGGTAGGACGCCCGACTCACGCTGCGTCCGGCGTCGACGCGGGCTGCCCGGTCAGGCGGGGCAGCCCGCCGCTCTTGAGCCAGTCGGCGAACTCCCGCCGCCTCTGCCGGTCGACGGCTGCTTTCAAGGCGGCGTTGACGGTGGCCTTCTTGGTGGTGGTGCCGAAAATCTTCGCTGCCGCGACCAGCAGTTCGTCGTCGATGTCGATGATGATGCGGGACACGGGAGTCTCCTCGTCTGCCGGCCCGAGTGACGGTATCAATTTCATGCTGATGCGATAGCAAGCCAAGTTTGGAATCGTGCCCTGTCGCGTTGCCGACACCTTGCGGGGCGGTTCCTGCCGGGGTGTGCTGCTAGAAGTATGTGAATGCCCCTCAGCAAGATCGTGCTGGAGAACTACCGCTGCTTCCGGGACCGGCAGGAGATCGAGCTGGCCCCGGTGACGGTGGTGCTCGGCAAGAACAACTCAGGCAAGAGCGTGCTGACCCGCGCCCCACTGGTCATCGCCACCGGCTTCGGGACCGCCAACACCGCGCCGCTCGATCTCGACTGGTTGTTGCCAGTGCCCGTGGACGGCTTCCCCGACCTGATCTTCGAGCAAAGCACGCACGGTCGGTTCACGCTTGGGGCAGAGGTGGATGGCCCCACCCCCTTCGCGATCGCCGCCTCCATCCGCTACGTCGACGAGGATCGGGCCGCCTACGTCTCGAGTCTGCGCCTGACCGTCGAGGACGACGACATCGACTTCCAGCTCCGACCGACCATCGAGGTCACAGACCGCGGCCTGATGTACGAGATCCACCGTCAGGGCCACCTGGACGTCACCCGGCCGGTCACCTTCGCCGGTCTGCTGCCCCGAGGTGACAACATCGCCGACCTGTGGCCGCATGCCGAGAAGGACCTCTGGCTCGGGCCGATCCGCTTCTTGAGCGCCTACCGCACCTGGCCCGAGCGGCAGCATCGCCTACCGATCGGCAAGCCCCGGGCGGTCGGGGAACAGGGCCAGGGGGTTCACGGCATCCTCGCCGACGACCAGGCCCGAGGCAGTGGCGAGCTGATCGACAGGGTCAACGACCTGCTCGCGCATATCGTGCCCGAGTGGCGGATCGAGGAGATCCCGGTCGGCCCGCTGTGGTCGACGGTGCTCACCCGCCGGGGCAGCACATTGAAGGTGAATCTCGCCGACGCCGGCACCGGCCTGGCGCAGGTGCTGCCGGTCCTGGTGCAGTGCGCGCTCGACGAGGCGCGGGGCGACGGCGACGACACTCCATTGCAGATCATCGAGGAGCCGGAGATGCACCTGCACCCGGCTGCCCACGCCGCGCTGGCGGATCTCTACCTGGACACGGCCCGAGCGACCGGCACGCGGTTTCTCATCGAGAGCCACAGCGAAACGCTGCTGCTCCGGTTGCGCCGTCGGATTGCCGAAGGCAGTTGTCCGCCGGAGGTCGTCGCTGTCTACGTGGTGGAGCAGAAGCAGGGGGTGTCGACGGCACAGCGGGTGTCGATCGACGAGCTGGGCAATCTCGGGGCCGGCTGGCCGGATGGCTACTTCTCGCAGGACTACCGGGAGGCACGGGCGCTGGCGGCGGCGCAGTTGAACCGGAGCGGCTATGCATCTTGACGTCAGGCCCGAGGTCTTCGTCCAGGGCGACAAGATGACAGTGCTCAAGCTGCTCGAGATGCTCATGGTGGAGCGGCACGAGTGGCGTCCGGACGGCCAGACCGTGGACAGCGCGGCCCGCTTCGCCGACACCCTGCCAATCGACGGGGTCGGGGTGTTCATCGAGCACGCCTTCACCGAGGCGGAGAGCAGCACGGCCGCGCCTGTCGGCCGGCAGGTCCCGATCACGGCCGCTGACCTCAAGGAACTGGTGGCGGATCTCAGCCGGCCTGCCGTCCTGGTCGTCGAGGACGAGATCTCCGAGGAGTGCTTCCTTCTCGCGCTCGCCGAGGCTTTCGCGGAGCAGCGCATCCTGCACGCCATCAAGGCGGACTGGTTGACGGTCGGACATGCGGGCGGCAAGGATCGGATGCCACAGTTCGTCGAGCGTCGCCGCCGGCAGTTCGCGCTGCTGGTCCGGGTCGCCGCGCTGCTGGACAGCGACCGGAAGCACGCCGGGCATAGAACCCGCAACGACACCTACGCTCGGAAGATCAGGGCCATCGACGGCGTCGAGCTGCACATGTGGGCGGGCCGGGAGATGGAGAACTACATTCCTTGCCGGGCCTGGGAAGAGAGCCTGCCGACGCGGCAGCCCAAGGTGGACGCGCTGCGGAGCAAGAGCATCGAGGAGCGGCGCTACCTGGACGTCAAGGAGCATCTCGGCAGCATGCCCCGGCCGCTCATCAACGCGGACACCTGCCTGACCGAGGAGGACTTCGCCGAGTTGGGGCCGGACGTCGTGGCGGAGCTGCGGGAGTTGCTCGCGATGATCCACCGAATCCTGTAGGAAACTGGCCTCATGTACACCGACCAGGCCGAGATCCGACCCGATCCGACCATCGCGCTCGTCGATGATCTGCTGGACGGGATCGGCCGGGGGCAGATCCGGGTGCCGGCGTTCCAACGTCCCTTCGTCTGGCGTCCCCCCCAGATGTTGGAGTTGTTCGACAGCATCGAGCGCGGTTACCCGATCGGCAGCCTGCTGCTCTGGCAGACCGACGACCACGTGCCGTCATTGGACCGGATCGGTGGCCTCCCGGTTCCGCCGCCGCGCGCCGGTCGGCAGGTTTCCTACCTCCTGGACGGGCACCAGCGGGTGTCGACGCTGTTCGGCGTGCTCAACCGGCCGTTGCCGAACGGATCAGCCGAGGACGAGGAGGACTGGAGATGGCGGATCTACCGGGATCTGCGTCCTGACCCGCTCGGCTCGGACCGGTACCGCTACCATCGGTCCGGCAAGTTCCTGCCGCACCTGCTGCCGTTGGCTGCGGTGATGCGTACGCGCGACTTCCTCCGGCACTTCCACCAGGTTGAGCTGGAGGTCAAGGACAGTCGCCAGGTCGACTCGTTGATCCGCGAGGCCGAGGCGGTCACGCAGCGGATCAAGAGCTACAAGCTGACGTTGGTACGGCTCCAGGGGGCCAGCCTCACCCAGGCGGTCAACGTCTACGCCCGGCTCAACCGCTCGGGCACCCGGATGGACCCGGACCAGATGATCTCCGCATTGACCTACCGGCACGAGCGGAAACCGCTGGCCGAGAACATCGACAAGATCGTCACCGGCATCGCGGAAACCGGCTTCGGGGAACTCCCCAGACTGGCGGTCTTCCGGACGATGTTGGCCATGGCCGGTGAGACGGACGTGCTGTCGCCCCGCTGGGAGGTGGTGGCTCGGGACGTACAGAACAGGCTGCACGATGCGATCCGCGAGACTGACCGGGCCGTGACCCTGGCGGTGCAGTTCCTCCAGGAGCACATCGGCGTGCCGTTGGCCAAGCTGCTGCCCTACTCGCACCAGCTCATGCTGCTCGCGGTCTTCTTCCACCACCGGCCGGACCCTACCGAGGTGCAAATCAGCACGCTGCGCACGTGGTTCTGGGTGACGTCGTGGACCAGCGCCTTCGGCGGTGCCACCTCGACTCTGCTGAAGCGGGTGCTGCTCGACATGAGGCTCTACGCACTGGGTGACGGGGTGCTGCCGATCGAGTCGGGGTCGGTGCAGCCGATGCCTGAGGCGTTCAACCTGAACAGCGCCCGGACCAAGGCGTACGTGATCTGGGAGCTGTCCGAGTTTCCGCACCGACGCGACGTGATGGGCCAGCCGTTCGACGTGGTCAAAGTGTTGGCCTCGGGGGAGGCGCAGAGCTACCGCCAGGTGGTGCCGGGCGACAAGCGGCCGGCGAACCGGCTCGTCATGCCGACCCGCCCGGATGTCCGCCTGCTCGACGCGTTAAAGAACCTGGAACTGTCAGCGGGACAGATGCGGGCCGAGAGTGCTCGTTCGGACCCGTGGGGGCCGCTGATTGAACGATTCCTCGGCGAGCAGGTTGTCACGGACGTCCCGGAAAAGCGTCCCGCATCGCCGGTGGAGCTTGTGTTGCGTAGCCACGGCATCCCGACGAAAGCGTGGCGGCGACTCTGCGAGGGGAAGAGGTCGATCTTCGTAGCCGATCGTGCCGACTATCTGGGGAGGCGGTTGAGGGTGTTCGCGGAGGGGATCGGGGTGCGGCTGGGCGACAACCTGGAAGGCGTGGCCGATGACGACTCGGAGTAGTGGTGGCCGGGGCGGTAGGCCCTAGAATCTGGCGGTGATCGAGCTGAAGGCGTTGCAGGCGCAGGTCAGGACCTTGGTGGACGATCTGCGGGGGCAGGTCGCGGAGGCCCCGGGCCTGCGGGCGGAGCTGCGCCGGGAGCACGACCAGGCCAAGACCGCCGAGCGGGTCGCCGCGAGCTTCGAGACATGGCTCGACGACGTGCTCGACCAGGCGGCGGTGGCCTGGGTGCTGGGCTGCGTGTTCGTCCGGTTCTGCGAAGACAACGAACTGGTCGACGGGCTGTGGATCGGCGGTGCCGACCCGGCAGCGCCCGCTGATCGGGCGGTGCAGCACCGGCAGGCGTACCTGATCAAGAATTTTCGGGAGAACGACCGTGAGTGGCTGCGGCAGGGGTTCCGCTATCTGGCCGGGTTGAAGGCCACCGGCAAGATCTTCGACCAGCACAACCCGGTGTGGCGGTTCGACATCTCCGGCCCGGCGGCCGAGGAGCTGAGCGACTTCTTCCGCCGGGGGGCCGGGCAGGAGTCGCTGCGCCGCGACGACCTGAACACCCGTTTCCTCGGCGACCTCTACCAGGAGCTGTCGACGCACGCCAAGAAGACGTACGCGCTGTTGCAGACCCCGGAGTTCGTCGAGGAGTTCATCCTCGACCGCACCTTCGAGCCGGCGGTCAAGGAGTTCGGCCTGCCCGCCACCAGCGTCATCGACCCGACCTGCGGCTCCGGCCACTTCCTGCTCGGCGCGTTCCACCGGCTGCTGCGCAAGTGGCAGGACCGCGAGCCGGCCACCGACGTCAAGATCCTGACCGAACGGGCACTCGGCCAGGTCACCGGCGTCGACATCAACCCCTTCGCGGTGGCGATCGCCCGCTTCCGGCTGCTGATCGCCGCGATGCGGGCATGCGGGCTGACCAAACTGGAACGCACCCCCGCCTGGCCGATCCGGGTAGCGACCGGCGACTCACTGCTGCACTGGGAGCACACGTCCGACGCGCAGGGCGACATCATGGCGCTCATCGAAGAGAGGCCCGTTTTTGCGTACGAGAGCGAGGACGTCGATCTACTCAAAGAGTATCTGAGGCCAAGGCAGTACACCGTAGTCGTCGGCAATCCGCCGTATATCCTTGTCGCGGACCCTGCCCGTAACCAACGTTACCGCCGGCTATACGCCGCGTGCGCCGGAAAATATGCACTGACTGTTCCCTTCGCGCAGCGTTTTTTCGAGTTGGCCAAGCGGGCCGACAACGACGGAGATGGTGCCGGTCACGTAGGGCAGATCACTGGCAATGCCTTTATGAAGCGTGAGTTCGGCAAGAGGCTAATCCAGGAGTTCTTCGCAGGTAAGGTGGAGCTAACTGAGGTGATTGACACCTCAGGTGCGTTCATTCCGGGCCATGGTACCCCGACTGTCATTCTGATCGGCCTTAATCGCTATATCAGTTCGCGCTATAGTGGCCCCATTCGCACAGTTCTTGGTGTGCGAGGCGAGCCGGCGGCACCGGCTGACCCGGCTAACGGCTATGTTTGGTCAGCGATCCGATTGCAGATTGATGAAGCTGGCTCAAACTCCGAGTGGATTAGCGTGGCGGATGTTCCGCGGGATCGGCTCGCAGTGCACCCCTGGAGCCTTGCTGGAGGCGGTGCGGACGGGTTGATGGCGGCGTTGAGCCACGCATGCGATTCGCGGCTTTCCGCCATCCTTGATGGTTCTATCGGTTTTTATGCCATAACCGGAGACGACGAGGTCTATGTGATGGGTGGTCGCCCACCCGCCCCTTGGTCTAAGCAGGGTCTTCCCGTTCGTTCGCTCGCAACTGGAGATGTTGTCCGAGATTGGTCTGCTGGTTCTAATGTGGCTCTATGGCCTTATCGGGATCGAGAGCCAATGACTGAACTTCAGTCGAACGGTGCTCTCTGGTTGTATCGAACCGGTCTGCGTGCGGGGCTCGCCTTCGGTAAGACCCGTGAGCAGCGAGGGATGGCATGGCATGAGTACACGATGTTGTCCTGGGGGCGTGTGGAAGCCGAAGCTCTCATCACATTTGCGTTTGTAGCGACTCATAATCACTTTGTGTTGGATCGGGGAGGGAAGGTCTTCAACCGTTCTGCGCCGGTGATCAAGTTGGCGGAGGCGGCGACGGAGGACGATCACCTGCGGCTGCTCGGAGTGCTGAACAGTTCGACCGCCTGCTTCTGGCTCAAGCAGGTTAGTCAGAGTAAGGCGGGTAGCGGAATCGGTCGAGGAATCCAGCCAGAGGCGTGGATGGACCGGTGGGAGTTCACCGGTACCAAGCTGGAGGAGTTCCCGTTGCCATCGGCGTACCCGGTGGGGAGGGCTCGGGAGATCGACTCGCTGGCGCAGCGATTGGCCAGCTTGAGCCCGGCGGCGGTGGCGGCTTCGGGGGTGCCTAGCCGGCAGCGGCTCGCGGCGGCCGAGGCGGAGTACCACTGCGTGCGGGCGCGGATGATCGCGCTTCAGGAGGAGTTGGACTGGGAGGTCTACCGGCTCTATGGGCTGATTGATGAGGATCTGACCTCCGAAAACCCGCCGGAGTTGGCGTTGGGGGAGCGGGCCTTCGAGATCGTGCTGCACACCAGCGGGGCGCAGACCGAGTGGTTCAACCGGCACGGGTCCAAGCCGATCGACCGGCCGAAGGCGGATTGGTCACCGGACTACCGGGCGTTGGTGGAGCGGCGGATCGCCGCCATCGGGGCCAACCGGCACATCGGGTTGATCGAGCGGCCGGAGTGCAAGCGGCGCTGGTCGACCGACGGGTGGGAGAAGATGCAGTCGGCCGCGCTGCGGGACTGGCTGCTCGACCGGCTGGAGGCCCCCGAGTTGTGGGGTGGGACGCCCACGCCGCTCTCGGTTGCGCAGCTCGCCGACCGCGTACGCGCCGATCAGGACTTCCGGGCGGTGCTCGACCTGTGGGTCGGGCACGACAGCTACGACCTGACCCGGACGTTGGGCACGCTGCTCGCCGACGAGCATGTGCCCTACCTGCCGGGGCAGCGGTACAAGTCGTCCGGGCTGCGTAAGCGGGCGCAGTGGGAACGGACGTGGGCGTTGCAGCGCCGGGAGGACGCGGGGGAGCAGGTCACGATCGAGGTGCCGCCGAAGTACACCTCGGCGGACTTCGCCCGGCCGTCGTTCTGGAAAGCGCGCGGGAAGCTCGACGTGCCGAAGGAACGGTTCATCTCCTACCCGCAGGCGGATCGGGACAGCGATGGCAGTGGGCTGCTCGGCTGGGCGGGCTGGGACCACTTGGCGCAGGCGCAGGCGCTCGCCACCGTCTATCTCGACCGCAAGACGCAGGAGGCGTGGCCAGCGCACCGGTTGCTGCCGCTGCTCGCCGGGCTGGCGGAGATCGAGCCATGGCTGCACCAGTGGCACACCGCCGAGCAGCCGGGCTACATGGGGTCACCCGCCGGCTTCTTCACCACCTTCATCGACACCGAGTTGTCGCAGCTGAGCTCCGACCGGACGGCGCTGACCCTGCTGCGGGGTGTGCCCGAACTTCCGTGATTGGACCGGCGGGCCGGTCACGTCTGCCGGCAGGGGTGAGTGCCGCATCGGGCTGCCCTGGGTCGTCGTTGTTCCCGGTGAACTGAACCCCTGGGTCGACAGGATGGATGGAGATGGGGTTGCTGATCACCGAGCCGAACGCTTTCCAGCGCCTCTTCGAGGATTTTCGACACGCTGCCTTCAAGCTGGAGGTCCGCCGGTCGTACGGCCTGCCGTCCGAGGACGAGCCGTTCCAGACGTTCCTCGCCGGGGGAGACCCGGGCATCGAGTGGCTTCGGTCGTGGCTCGACCTGATGCAGGCCGAGACCTCGAAGGGCAAGAGGGTGGAGCGGGTCCGGGTCATCGACGAGCCGCCGAGCGACTACCTTCGGTTCGAGATATCGGTGACACCGCACAACCTGGCGGTGGGTGAGGACATCCGCTATCTCGAACGCGACCGGGCGGCCGAGCTGACACTGCCGCAGTACGACTTCTGGTTGTTCGACTCGCAGGTGGTGGCGTTCCTGCACTTCACCGATGACGATCGCTTCATGGGTTTCAGCACCACCGACGATCCGGCCGAGGTGTTGAAACACTGCCAGTGGCGTGACGCGGCCTGGACGAGAGCCGCCCGATTCTCGGAGTTGCCCGCGACCGTCACGGCAGCGGGCTGATCGGCGTTCCCGTGCTGCCCCGGTGGTCGGCCCGATCACGGCAGCGAGTGGTTTGCGGCGGTGACGGTGTGTGCGGCCTATCCGGTGGGCAGGCCGGCGCGGTCGAAACGGTCTATCAGGCTGGGCTTGCGCTGGTGTACCTGACGCAGCAACTGGACCCGCTTTGCGAACTCCGCCTGCCGGCCGTCGCGCTCGCCAAGGGCGGCCAGGTCGGTCAACAGTTTGACCGCCGTGTCGTACTCGCGTGGTTTCCTCGTCTCGATTAGCGTGTCCACCTGCTGCCAGGCCCGCTCGGGCGCGGCGGCCAACTCGGTCAGCCGGCGCTCGCGGGCCGCCTGCCTGGCGCGTTCCTCACGGGCTTGCTCGGCGGCGCGCTGTTGCTGGGCGACGCGCTGACGTTCCGTCCACCGTGCACCGGCGGCCTTGCGGAGCTGACCCGCCGTCCGGGTGTCGGCCGGGTCGTCCGTCGGCGCGCCGGCAGGGTGGGCGGCCCGAAACTGCCGCCGCAACTCAGCCCGCACGGGTATGTCCCCGTCGTGCATCACGCGTAGCAGGAGTTCGTCCTTCTTGCCGGTCGGCAGGCCGCGCAGCCAGCGCCGCAGTTCGGCCGGGGTCGGCTCCGACCGGGTCAACGGCGGGCTCGCCTCGGCGGCGGCGTCGAGCAGGTCGGTGTCGATCCGCAGGAACTCCACCAGGCTCACCAGCGACGCGGGTAGCGTGCCCAGCCCCGGCGGCACCGGTGGCTCCGGTTCGTCGTCCTCGATCTCGTGCCGCCCCACCGCGAGCAGCCAGGCCAGATAGAGCAGCCGCAGGTCACCGTCGGCCAAGTCGGCGCGGGCCGCGATGATCGAGCCGAGCCGACCCTCCCCGTCCTCGTCGTCGATCCACTCGCCTTCCTCGTCCTCGTCGGTGAGGTCGATGACGATCCGGTCACCGGCCGTCCAGACGGACGCCGCCTCGGTGTCGCAGTAGCGCTGGACGGTGGACAGCTTCACCGAGCCGGCGGGAAGCCGGATCATGAGCTGGCGGGTGCCCCAGTTGGCCAGGTAGAGGAAGGCGTCGAAGTAGTTCGCCACCATCCGGCGCGGATCACCCCGGAAGTTGCCCCAGTGGTAGCTGTTGACGAAGCTCGTCGGAGTGATCCGAGCCCGGGTCGACAGGCTGCGAACCTCTTCGAGTTGGCTGGCGGTCAGCGGCCGATCGACCGCCAGGAACTCGTAGTACTGGTACTCGCTCACTACCCGTGCTGCCCCTTCGGACCCGTCCCGTCGTGGAACCAGCACCGTATCGGGTGGCAGGGCAGCCGGGCCCGTCCGGTCCCGCTCAGCCCTGGGACGGCTGCTGCTTGATGCTCTGGATGAAGGTTGCCCAGGCGTTCGGGGCGAAGGTGAGGGTGGAGCCGGTCGGATCCTTGCTGTCGCGGAGCCCGACGACGGCTGAAAGGTTGTCGGCGACCTCGACGCAGTTGCCGCCGTTGTTGCTGCGGGTGGACTTGCGCCAGACGGCACCGGTCAGGTCAGGCACGGGCGTACTCCTCTGCGACATCCTGGATGAGGCTCTTGGATCGAGATTCGTTCAAGGCTCGGCTTGTCATGTCGGCCCAGATGGTGTTGTAGGCGGCCGTCTCGTGCGGCTTGTCGAGGTAGATGGCTCCGGTGGCGGCTTCCAGATAGGCCACCGGCGGTTCCACCTCCTTGCCGCTGCCGTCCTCGGGGAACTCCAGGATCGAGAAGGCCCCGGACATCGCCCCGGCGTGTAGCCCGGCAGAAAAAGTAAGCACCTGGACGGTCACGTTGGGTAGCTCTGCGGCCTTGAGGATCTGGTGTAGTTGCTCGGACATGATCGTGGCGTTACCGACCGGGCGGCGCAACACCGCCTCGTTGATTATCACGCTGAGTTGCGGAGCGGAGAACCGGGTGAGGAGTGTCTGCCGTTCCACGCGCAGTTGGACGGCGCGCTGCTGTTCGTCGGTGGCTCTGGCGTCGACCGCGCCGCCGGGCATCTGGAATACCTGCTCGGCGTAGGCGCGAGTTTGGAAGAGGCCGGGGACCAACTCCGACTCGTACTGACGGATGTGCGACGCTGCCGATTCCAGTCCGATGTAGAGCTGGAACCAGCGGGGGAGGCCGGAGCCGACGTAGTCGTGCCACCAGTTCTTGTTGTCCCGGGTGGCCGCCGTCATCGCCAACAGCAGGTCGCTGTCCTCGGCGGA
This sequence comes from Micromonospora sp. NPDC051925, assembly GCF_044548625.1. Lineage (NCBI taxonomy): Bacteria > Bacillati > Actinomycetota > Actinomycetes > Micromonosporales > Micromonosporaceae > Micromonospora > Micromonospora sp. NPDC051925. The sequence continues at coordinate 109,865 of NZ_JBIUCH010000015.1, forward strand.
GGCACCGTACAGGTCGAGCATCTGTTGCACGTCGGCCTGCCGGTAGCGGACGTGCTCGGCACCGTTCTCGATCCGGTGCAGGGTTGCCCGCGCCCGGTCAAGCTGTTCGGCGGCCTGTTCCATGGTCAGCCCGGCAGCTCTGCGCAGCGTTTCGAACTTCCGCCCGATCTGGCGTCGAAGCATCGTCGTCCCGGTCACTGATTGTGACAAAGTCGTCCTCCCCGTTCGGTTGGCCTGAACACGTTCCCGTCCAATTTCGACGACCGTTTGGTCGCTCAGTAATGGACACATTACACAGGGTGTGCAGCTATAGCTAGAGATGGGGTTGCGCAGAGCAATTGCGCCGTTGCATTAGGTCGTCGGTGGTGCTTGACTGCTTTGGCGGTCACTGTGGAGTTCTCGCTGCTCAGCGGCCATGTGTGCCCTGCTGTCGTACTGCTGGAAGAGGGCTGCGGCGGTGGGTGCCGGGGTGGGTCCGCCGGTGCGCGGCGGGCCGGTGGACCCACCCCTCCACCGGTCAATCTCGATGAGAGGCAGGTCCTGTCATGCGCGACTTCTTCCGCCGGGTTCCGGGCAGCCGGCGACCGGCGTCGGCCGAGCGCCGTCCGGCCGTACCTCATCGGTTGCTGCCGTGGCAGGTGCGTGAGCGGCGGTTCCGGCCGGCGCGGCTTGGGCGGCGCGGGCTCGACCCGCAGGAGGTGCAGGATTTTCTCGACCAGGTCGCCGGTGAGCTGGCCGCCGTCTACGACGCGCTGGGGCAGAGCCGTCGGGAGACCAGCCGGCTCAAGATCGCACTCTGCCACCTACAGTCCGAGCGGGTGCACGCCCGCAACGAGCGGGAGTGGGACCGGTGACCGAGCGTTTCGTCATCCACCTGCCGGTGGTCGCCAACGATCTGCTTTCCGCGCAGCGGCTGGCCCGGGTGGTGGCGCACTGGACGCACGTGCTGCCGCAGACCGACCCGGGTGGCACCACCGTCTCCGTCGAGGACGACCAGAACGTACGCCACTGGGTCTTCTGTGACCGGCTGCTGACCGGCGGCCGGCGCTGCCTGCTCCGCCCCGACCATGACGGCGAGTGTTCCCGGCGGCGTCCGTGGCGGTGACCGTTGCCCGCCGCCGGTCGGCCGTCCCGCCATGCCACGGGCGGCCAACAGGCGGAATGCCTGTCCGAATCGTTCGGACATAGGATCGTCGGGTCTCCGGTGACGCCGGGGTGACGGGGAGCAGTGAGTGTGAGGAGCGGCGATGACCCTGCTGCGGGACGTGATCGACATTCCGACCTCGGTCGGAGACGGTGATTTCGTCGTCCGCGCCGCAGAGGGTGCCGACCTGCGCCGGTACGTCGTCACCGACCAACTCCGGGAGAACTTCGCCGAGGCGCTGCGCCGGGTCGGGCACGCCGTCACCACCGGCCGTTCCCAGGCCGTGTTCCTGCACGGCTCGTTCGGTTCCGGCAAGTCGCACTTCATGGCGGTGCTGCGGGAGATCCTGGCCCACAACCCGCAGGCCCGCGAGGTGCGGGGGCTGGCCGAGCCGGTCCTCGCCGCCGACCCCTGGCTGCGCGACCGGAAGCTGCTCACCCTCACCTTCCACATGCTCGACGCGCGCTCGGTCGAGCAGGCGATCCTGGAGGGCTATCTCAACCAGATCACCGCACTGCACCCGGACGCGCCCGTCCCCGCCGTACACCGGTCGGATGCGCTGCTCGACGACGCCGCGCGGCTGCGCGACCGGATGGGTGACGACGCCTTCTTCGCCGCCCTGCGCGACGGCGGCGGCGTACCGGCAGGCGGCGGCGGGCTCGCCGCCCAGATGGCGCGGGCCGCCGGCTGGACGCCGGACACCTACGCCGACGCGGCGGCGGCAGCCCCGGGCACCGAGCAGCGCGACGGGCTGGTCAGTGCGCTGACCAGCGCATTCTTCACCGGCGCGGTGCGCAGCGGGGAATACCTCGACCTGGACACCGGCCTCGCCGTGATCACTCGGCACGCCAAGTCCCTCGGGTACGACGCCCTGGTGCTCTTCCTCGACGAGCTGATCCTCTGGCTCTCCACCAAGATCAGCGACCACACCTTCGTCAACACCGAGGGCGCCAAGCTCAACAAGCTCGTCGAGTCGGCCGACGCCACCCGGCCGCTGCCGTTGATCTCGTTCGTCGCCCGGCAGCGCAACCTGGAGGACTTCCTCGGCCCGCAGGTCGGCGGCACCGAACGGGAAGCCCTGGCGCACGTCATGCGCAGCGTGCAGGGCCGGTTCGGTGAGATCGCGCTCGCCGACACCAACCTGCCCGAGATCACCGAGAAGCGGCTACTCAAGCCGGTCGGCGACGGCCGGGCGGTGCTCGACAACGCCTTCGCCGCTGTGCGCGGCAACCGTGAGGTGTGGGACGCGCTGTTGCTCGGCGCGCAGTACGGCGACGCCGGCATCGGCTCCGACGCCGCCGCCTTTCGCAAGCTCTACCCCTTCTCGCCCGCGCTGGTGGCGACCCTCGTCGCGCTCTCCCAGGCGTTGCAGCGCGAACGCACCGCGCTGAAGGTGATGACCGAGTTGCTCGTCGCGCGCCGGGACACCCTGCGGGTCAACGACCTGATCGGGGTGGCCGCCCTCTTCGACCCGCTGGTGCTGCACGGCGAACTGCCCGACCGGCCCAAACTCAAGCAGCTCTTCCAATCCGCCCGCACCCTCTACACCCAGAAGCTGCGCCCGATCCTGCTGCACCTCAACGGCATCACGGCCGAGCAGGCCGCCACCCACCCGCAGTTCCAGCTCGACGACAAGCTGATCAAGACGGTGCTGCTCGGCGCGCTGGTGCCCGACGTGCCCGCCCTGCACAACCTCACCGCCGGCAAGCTGCACGCGCTCAACTTCGGCTCGATCACCTCGCCCATCCCCGGCTACGAACGCACCATCGTGCTCAACCGGCTCAACCGGGTCGCCGACGCGGCCGGTGAACTGCACCTCACCACCACCCCCGACCCGGTGGTCTCCCTCAAGCTGCACACCGTCGACTACGACAAGCTGCTCGACCTCGTCCCCGAGGGGGAGGCCACCACCACCGGGGTCCGCCAGCAGCTCATCCGGGAACTGGTCACCGCCGAGATGGGCATCACCGGAAGCGAGGGCCAGCTCGGCGAGCTGCTCTACTCCCGGGCCTGGCGGGGTCGGTCGCACACCGTCCAGGTCAAGTTCGGCAACGTCCGGGACACCGACACCATGCCCGTCGCCGCGCTGCTCGCCAGCGGCGAAGCGTGGCGGATCATCATCGACTACCCGTTCGACCCGCAGCGCTTCGAACGCAGCGCCGACCGCTCCCGGATCGAGAGCCTGGAACGCGGCTCGCGGACGGTCTTCTGGCTGCCGTTCTATCTGACCGACGAACTGATGGACAAGGTCGGCCAGCTCGCCAGGATCAACTACCTGCTCGGCAACGGCAGTGGCGACCGGCTCAACTCGCTGGCCGCCGACTGGCCGCTCGCCGACCGGCAGCAGGGCCGGGTCTACCTCCAGCAACGCCAGACCCAGCTGCGCGGCTCGCTGATCAGCGCCCTCATGCAGGCGTACGGGTCGGCCACCTCGCGCGGCACCGACGTGCAGGACGACAGCATCGGCGTCCTGCACACCCTCGCCGACGGCCTGCACGTCGGCGACCCGCGCGGCGGCACCCTCGCCGAGGCGTTCACCAACCTCACCGGTGAACTGCTCACCTGGTCCTACCCGGGCCGCCCGGCCCTGCCCGACGACGAGAAGCCGATCACCCGTGGCGAACTGACCAAGATCCTGGAGTACGCGAAGCAGGCCGCCGCCGACCCGGCCCGGGGAGTCAGCGTGCCCAACCCCGCCGACCAGCGCACCCTCCGTCGGGTCTGCAACAACCTGCGCCTCGGCGAACTGACCGATGGCCGGTACGTCCTCAACACCTCCACCTGCCGGTGGAGCCAGCACCTGCTCCAGGCCGCCGCCAACGAGGGCTACACCGACCACTTCCCGGTGCACGTGCTACGCCGTCTCATCGACGAGCCGGCCGCGTTCGGCTTCGACCGGGAACTGCAAAACCTGATCATCATGGTCTTCGGGCTCGAACAGCAGCTCGCCTGGTACCAGCGCGGTGGCAAGATCGACGTGACCCAGCTCGCCCTCGTCCGGGACGAGTTGGAGCTGCGGCACCCCCCGATGCCCGACGAGGACGCCTGGATCGAGGCGGTACGACGGGGTGGGGCGATCTTCGGTGCGGTGCTGCCCGCCTGGCGTACCCCGGCCAACCTCGGCGAACTGGCCGGCACGCTACGGCAGTCGGCGAAGGCCCGGCAGCGAGCGGCCGTCGACCTCGTCCAGGCGCTCGAAGCTTACGCCGAGGTGCTGGGGCTGGACCTCGCCGCCTCCACCGGCCGGCTCGCCACCGCCCGGCGCGCGGCCCGGCTCGTCACCGAGCTTGCTGCCGAGCGCGACGACGTGGTGCTGGTCGAGACCACCGCACGGGCCGACCTGGGCGACGTCGACGACCAGGCGATCGGTGAGGTGCTCAGCAACGCCGCGGAGATCAGCGGCGTGCTGGTCCGCGCCCAATGGCCGATGCTCCGGGCGATCGCCGCCCGCGCGGCCCACGACGACCAGGCCCGCACCATCATCGGACAGTTGCGTGCCGTCGCCCGACACGAACAACACGGACAGGACCTCGTCGGCGCGCTCCAGACGGCCGTCGACGCGGCGGCGGCGTTGCTCGCCGCCGCACCGGCACCGCAGCCCGGCACCGCACCCGCCGATCCGACCGCCGTCGCGACCGACCCCGTGGTGCGATCGGCCTCGACCACGACGGACCCCGGAGGGCTGGCCTCGGGCACGGCGACCACGGATCATCCCGCCGTGCCGCCGCCGAGGACGCCGACCGGCCATGAGCTGGCAGGGCTGCTGGTCGGCGCCGGTAGCCGCTCGGACGACGGTTCGGCTGCCGGGCCGGTCAGCGTCGGGCCGGGCGGTACTGCTCTGGGAGGTCTCGGGTCGGGCGTGCTCGCCACCCGGCGCGAGGTCACCGACGCCGACACCTGGGAGAAGGTCTCCGCCGAGATCGCGGCCGAGATCTCCGCCGGGCGACGGGTCGTCGTCAGCTGGGAGATCCGGTGACCGGCCAGGTGCTCGGCGTCCGACGCGGGCAGGCGGGAACATGAGCGTTCCGGTGAGCGTGGCCCAGCCGGACGCCGTCCGCCGCAAGGTCGAGGCATGGCTGGGCGAGGATGATCCGGCGGACGTCATCGCGCTGACCGCCCGTCCCGAATGGCCGACCGAACCAGTGCTGAGCATCAACGGCCGCCAGGTGCGGGTCGTTCCCTGCCATACGCCGCTGGCCGCCCGCGCCGCCCTCTACGACCGGGTCGACGGTGAACGCCTGGTGCTGCTGACCGAGCTGACCGACTCCGAACTCGGCGACGGGCTCCTCGCCCACCTCAGCAAGCAGAAAGTCCGCAAGATCGATCCGTGGGACCTGGTCCGGCAACTGTTCGGCGGGGTTACCTCGCTCGACCCCACCCTGGTCCGGGTCGGACGCTGGGTCGCCGACGCTCTCACCGACTACTCGCCCGCCGACGGTTGGCCCGCCCCACCCGGCGCGATCCTCACCCGCGACCACGCCCTGCGCAGCCTCACCGCGGAACTCCTCAGCCTGCCCGCGGCCGAACTCGACGGCAGCGGCCTGGTCCAGTGGAGCGCCGATGCGCTCCGGCAACGGGTGTTCAGCACGCTCCCTGACGACGTCGCCGACGGGGTCACCACACACCTCGTCCGGACCGCCGGTCCCGTCGCCGTGCCGATCATGGCCGCCGTACGGGCCGGTCACGGGGTGGACGTGATCCCGCTGGGGCTGCTCGCCGGGCTGCTCTGGCCCGCCGGCAGCGATCAGGCTGCCGAGGTGGCGGCGGCGATCGGCCGGACCCGGCTCGAACCACGATTCGGCGGACTGCGGCTCGACCCGCCGCAAGCCGAAGCGCTGCACCGGGCCGCCGAGGCGTGGGTCTACCGCACCGTCGACTCCGGTGACGACGGTCGCGACGAGGCGATGCGGATGCTCCGCCGCGCCGAGAGCATCGCCGCCGAGATCGGCATCACCGGGCTGCTCGGTGCGTCCGCCGTCCTGCCCAGCGGGTTCCTCCAGCGGCTCCGGTCCTTCGCCGACGCCGTACGGCTGGCCGTACCGGCCGGCGGGACGGCGCTGCCCGCTGCTGTCGCCCGCGCCCAGTCGGCGCTCGCCACCGTGGAGGCGCACCGCGCTGCGGAACCACGTCGGCTGGAAACCGCCCGGATGGCCGTACGGCTGCTGCGCTGGCTCGGCAGTCCGGACGGCCCGCCACCGGCCACCCTGCTCGACGCGCTGCACCGGCAGGTGCGCCAGGACGGCTGGGTCGACCGGGCCCGGCTCGACATCTTCGCCGGTGACGCCGACCCGCAGGTCGCCGAGGCGTACCGGCTGCTGCACCGTGCCGTGGACGCCCGCCGAACCCGGCACGACCAGCAGTTCGCCACCCTGCTCGCCGTCGCCACCAGCGCCGAGACGGCACCGGGCGCGCTGCTGCGCGTCGAGGACGTGCTCGACCGGGTGGTGCAGCCGATCCTGGATCAGGACCGACGGGTGTTGCTGCTCGTCCTGGACGGGATGGGCGTCGCGGCGGCCACCGAGCTGGCAGAGTCGATCACCCGTACCGGCACCTGGCTGGAACTCACCCCCGACGGCGGACCCCGCACGGGGGTACTGGCGGCCCTGCCCACCGTCACCGAGGCCAGCCGGTGCAGCCTGTTGAGCGGGCGGATCGCCGCCGGTCGGCAGCAGGCCGAACGTACGGCATTCCAGCAGCGCTTCCCTGCCGGCCGGTTGCTGCACAAGGCGGCGTTGCGGGCCGGAGCCGGGGCGGCGCTCGACCCCGAGGTGCTGGCCGCGCTCAACGATCCAGCGACGCCGGTGGTCGCCGCCGTGGTCAACACGATCGACGACGCCCTCGACCGAAGTGAGCCCGGCGTCACCGTCTGGGGTGAGGACACCATCACCGCAGTGGGTGACCTGCTGGCCTCCGCCGCCGACCGGGTGGTGGTCGTGGTCTCCGACCATGGTCACGTCGTCGACCGGGGGCCGGAGTCGATCGTCCTGCCCAGCACCAGCAGCGAGAACCGGTGGCGCCCGGCGACCGAACCGGCCGGTGACGCCGAGGTCGTCGTGTCCGGCAGCCGGGTGGCGCTCGGTGACGGTGCCGTCGTCCTGCCCTGGCGGGAGGAGGTCCGGTACGGGCCGCGTAAGGCCGGCTACCACGGGGGTGCCGCACCGGCGGAGGCGGTGATCCCGCTGCTGATGCTGACCGCCGGCGACGATGCCGCCCTGTCGGGCTGGGCAGGTGGCCCGGTGGCCAGCCCTGACTGGTGGCGGGAACCCCTGGCCGACTCGTCGCCCCCGTCGGCCTCCGCCACCCCGAACCGACGTCGGCCACGCCGTCCCGTGGAACCACAGCAGCCCGCAAGCCTGTTCGACCTGACCGCCGTCCCTGCTGCGAAGGCCCCGCCGCCGACACCGGCCCCGCCCGACCTGGTGGCCGCCCTGCTGGCCAGCGAACGGTACGCCCAACGACGCGACCCGAGGACGCCACTGGCGCAGGAGCGGGTCGCCTCGCTGCTGGGCACCCTGCTCGCCGGGGGGGACCGGGCGACTCTCGACACGCTCGCCGCTCGCGCCGGGATTCCAGCCCACCGCATCACCGGGACCGTCACCGCCCTGCGTCGGCTGCTCCAGGTCGAGGGCTACCCGGTGCTCACCCTCGATCCGGACGGCCGAACGGTTCACCTCAACCGGGCGTTGCTGATCGAACAGTTCGAACTGGAGGCGCGGTGACGGTCGAGCTGTCGGCCCGTCGTCGTCGGGACATCGTCGACGCGTTGCGCCGCGGAGTCGTACCGCACAACGGACTCGACGCGCTCGCGGTGGGGCTGGACCGGTTCACCGCCGCCCTCGACGAGGATCTCGACCGGGTGGCCGGCGGTGGCAGCGTCTTCAAGGCCGTACGCGGTGAGTACGGCGCAGGCAAGACGTTCTTCACCCGGTGGCTGGCCGAGCACGCCAAGCGGCGCGGCTTCGCCTCGGCCGAGGTGCAGGTCTCCGAACTGGAGACGCCCCTGCACCGGATGGAAACCGTCTACCGACGGCTGGTCGAGCACCTCGGCACCGAGCAGTTCGCACCGAGCGCCTTCCGACCCGTACTCGACGGTTGGATCTTCGCGTTGGAGGAGGACGTGCTCGCGGCCGGCTCGGCCGCCGAGGACGATGCCGAGGCGCTGGACCGGGCCGTCGGCGAACTGCTGGAGCGCCGGCTCGGCGACATCTCGCGAACCACCCCGGGCTTCGCCGCAGCGCTGCGCGGCTACCGGGCCGCCACTGCCGCCGGAGACCACCGAATCGCCGAAGGGCTGGCGGGCTGGCTCGGCGGGCAGCCCCACGTCGCGGCGTCCACCCGCCGGGCCGCCGGGGTCAAGGGCGACCTCGACCACTACGCCGCGCTGAGTTTCCTCCGGGGCCTGCTCACCGTGCTCCGGGACAGCAACCACCAAGGGTTGTTGCTGGTGCTCGACGAGGTCGAGACCCTGCAACGAGTGCGCTCCGACGCGCGTGACAAGGCCCTGAACGCCCTGCGGCAGCTCATCGACGAGATCCATGCAGACCGTTTCCCCGGCCTGCTGTTGGTGATCACCGGAACCCCCGCGTTCTTCGACGGACCCCAGGGTGTCCAACGACTCGCCCCCCTCGCCCAGCGCCTCGCTACCGACTTCGGCCCCGATCCACGCTGGGACAACCCGCGCGCCACCCAACTGCGGCTACCCGGCTTCACCGTGGATGCCCTGGTGGAACTCGGTCGCCGGGTCCGCGGCATCTACGCCAGCGAGCAGGTCAGCGCCCGGGTGGACGACGAATATCTGGTCACGTTGGCGCGGGCCGTCACCGGCGCGCTGGGTGGTCAGGTCGGTGTCGCGCCTCGCGTCTATCTCAAGAAACTCGTCGCGGACGTCTTCGACCGGGTGGACCAGTTCGCCGACTGGGACCCACGGCGGCACTACCAGCTGACCCTGCGGGCCGAGGAGTTGACGGAGGTCGAACGAAACGCCGCTGCTTCCCCTGCCGCCCCTGCCGCCTCCGCCGTCGACGACATCGAACTGTCGATCTGAGATGTCGGCGGACCTCGACCCGGTCCTGGTGTACCACCTCGTCAACACCCTCGGTTGGCGTGACCTGCGGGAGATGCAGCGGGCCGCCATCTCGCCGGTCAGTGATGGCCTGGACGCACTGCTTCTGGCACCGACCGCCGGTGGCAAGACCGAAGCGGCGCTCTTTCCACTGCTCAGCCGGATGGCCGGACAGCGGTGGACCGGCACCTCCGTGCTGTACCTGGCCCCGTTGAAGGCGCTTCTCAACAACCTCCACCCCCGCATCGAGCGGTACGCCGGTTGGCTCGGCCGGCAGGCCGGGGTCTGGCACGGCGACATCGGCGCTTCCCGTCGGCGGGCAGTGCTCTACGAGCGACCCGATCTCCTCCTCACCACGCCCGAGTCGCTCGAATCCATGTTGGTCAGTACGAAGGTCGACCACCGGCTCTTCTTCGCCGGCCTACACGCGGTCGTCGTCGACGAAGTGCACGCCTTCGCCGGGGATGACCGAGGGTGGCATCTGCTCGCGGTGCTGGAACGCCTGGCCCGCCTGGCCGGTCGGCCACTGCAACGGGTCGGGCTCTCCGCCACGGTCGGCAACCCGGGAGAGCTGCTCACCTGGTTGCAGGGCTCCGGGGCGGGCCGCCGTCCGGCTCAGGTGGTGGCACCCGAAACGGCAGTCGCTGTCGACCAGGCACCACCAGGTGACATCGTGCTGGACTACGTCGGTTCGCTGGCCAACGCCGCCACGGTGATCTCTGGCCTGCACCGGGGCGAGAAGCGGCTGGTCTTCTGCGAATCCCGGCAGACGGTCGAAGAACTCGGTCAGCTGCTACGGGAAAAAGGGGTGACCACCTTTCTCTCGCACGCGTCGCTGTCCGTCGATGAACGTCGTCGAGCCGAGCAGGCGTTCAGCGCGGCCCGGGACTGCGTGATCGTCTCTACCAGCACCCTTGAACTGGGCATCGACGTGGGCGACCTGGATCGGGTGATCCAGATCGACGCGCCGGCCACCGTGGCGTCGTTCCTGCAACGGCTCGGTCGGACCGGACGCCGCGCGGGGAGCAGCCGAAACTGTCTCTTCCTCACCCTGAGCGGAAAGGCGCTGGTCGAGGCGGCAGCTCTGCTGCTGCTCTGGTCACGGGGCTGGGTCGAACCGGTGGTCGCGCCGCCCGAGCCCCGGCACATCGTCGCCCAGCAGATTCTCGCCCTGTGCCTGCAGGAACACCGGATCGGCGACCAGTTGTGGGCGCACGCCTGGAATGGGCTTCAGCCCTTCGAGGGGAAGGCCCAGCCGATCGTCCGGCATCTGGTCGAGCACGGCTACCTCCACCAGGACGGGGGCATGCTGTTCATCGGGCCGGCTGCCGAGGAACGCTTCGGCCGGCGGCACTTCATGGAGATGACGGCCGTCTTCACCGGCCCTCCCGAGTTCACCGTGCTGCTCGGCCGCAGCGAGTTGGGACGTATCGATCCCAGCCTCCTCACCGAGGAGGTCAAGGGCGAGCGTCGGCTCCTGCTCGGCGGGCGGAGCTGGCGGGTCACCTACATCGACTGGCGTCGCCGGAGGTGCTTCGTCGAGGCCGCTGACGGCGGTGGACGGGCCCGCTGGTCCGGCGCAGGGTGGGCCTACCTCAACTTCGAGTTGGTCCGGGCCGTGCGTGAGGTGCTGCTCGGCGTGGGGCCACCGGTAGACCTCACGCGTCGGGCAACAGAGCGACTGGCACGTGAACGCGAGGAGAAGCTGCACCTGGTGCACCCGGGTGGAACGCTGATCGTCCGCGACGAGAAGGGGGATCTGCGTTGGTGGACCTGGGCGGGATTCCGGGTGAACGCCACCCTCACCGCCACGCTGAGCGAGGTGGTCGACCCGGTCGAGCGGTTCGACGACTGCAGCATCCGCCTGCGGGAGAACGTCACCCCCACTGTCTGGCGGGTGGTCACCGCCGACGCCGTTGATCGCCTCTGCCTGCCCGATATTCACGACAAGGCCCTCGACGGTCTGAAGTTCAGCGCGGCCCTGCCCAAGCATCTGGCCGCTGCTACTCTCGCCAGTCGCCTGGCGGACGTGGACCGGGCGGCAGCGGTACTCGGCGAGTCGACCCGCTTCGTGGTCACCTGACCAACGTCTCACTGTCGTATGGTTCAGTGGTGGGTCGGCTTGCCCGCCGTCGCCGGGGCCTGCGTCATCCGCACCGCCCAGTCCAGGGCGTAGTCGGCCACCGCCTCCCAGCCCGGCTCACCCACGGTGAAGTGGGAGCGGCCGGGGAACTCGTGGTACGCGGTCACCGCCCGCGACTTCTGATAGAGCCCGGCGTTCGCCTTCACCAGCGACGGCGGGGACACGTGGTCCTCGCCACCGGCGATCAGCAGCAGCGGTGGACGGTCGTCCCGGCCGGTGTCGACGGCCGCGGCGGAGTGCGGGTCGAGGTTGGCGAATGCCCCCTCGAAGAGCACATGCCCGGCGGCGGGCACGGCGTACCGCCGCCAGGCCCGGTCGGAGTCGTCCGGCTGGAGGGTGTTGCCGAAGGCGTACCGGAACTCGTCCGGGCTGATCTGCACCCCCCGGTGCCGGTTGACCGGGCTGCGCAGCACCGGGTACGCCGCCCGCAGCGTGCTGATCGGCAACCGGAGCACCCCCTTGACCGGGGCGGGTGCGACCGCCACGGTGGCCGCGCCGAGACGTCGGTCGGCCAGCACCTGGGCGACCAGTCCGCCGAACGAGTGGCCGATCACGATCGGTGGGCTCGGCAGGTCGCGGATCACCGCCGCGTAGTGGTCGATCACCTGACGCAGCGTCGTCCCCGCGATGGTGCCCGGGTCGGCGCGCAGCGCCGTCACCTCCCGGTCGAAGCCCGGCCAGGCCGGGGCGAGCACCCGGAACCCGCGTGCCGCGTACCGCTCGGCCCACCCCTCCCAACTACGCGGAGTCATCCACAGCCCGTGCACGAACACGACCGTGTCAACCCGCCCACCCAAACCGTCCCCCATCGCAATCCTCCCCCCGCCCTCACCACCCCAACCCCCACCGCATACCCACCCCCCACCCCCCAATGCCCCCGCTCCCTCCCGGCCCCCCCACCGCCGCGCGATCTTGGACTTGTGGTGCCTGTTATCGGGGGATTAGAGCGGTTCCGTCACCACCACAACTCCAAGATCGACGCAGGGGGTGGGTGGGGTGGGGGTGGGGGTGGGCGGTTCTTAGGGGGTGGGGAGGGTGTCGACTACTACCAGTTCGGTGCCGGGTCGGATCTCGTCGAGGAGGGTCTGCTGGGCGGTGCGGGTCAGTCGGATGCAGCCGTTGGTGACGTCCTCGCCGAGGGTGTCGTCGTCCTGCCAGGTGTGCAGGCCGATGTGTGCGCCCTTGAGGCCGGTGGGCACCGCGTCCGGGTCGTCGGGGACGGCGCCGAGGGCGAAGATGTTCACCCCGCCGTAGACCGGCTCGGGTGGGGGCGTGGTGCCGAGGACGAAGGTCCGGCCGAGGGGGGTCTCCTGGCCGGGCATGCCGAGGCTGACCGGCCAGGTGTGCATCGGGTTGCCGTGGCGGTACCAGGTGAGCTGGTGGGTCTGCCGCTGCACCACGATCTGGTCCCGCAGGGCGACCGGTGTCCAGCCGCCCTCGGGCAGCCAGGCGAGTCGGCGGCTCGCCGAGGGCAGCAGGACCGCAGTCCAGCCGGTACGGCGCTCGACCACCGGCATGGTCAGCTCGACACCGCTGATGGTCGGGGCGAGCAGGGCCAGGGGGCGTCCGCCCGGCGCGTCGTACGCGGCGATGTTCCGGGTCGGGGTGAGCCCTTCGGTCAGCGGGGTGACGTCGAGCGGGCGGGGGTCGGCCGGGAAGCCGGCAGGCGCCGGGTCGTAGTCGACCACCGGCAGCCCGGCGGGGGCCGGCGCGGCGGGCGGCACCGTCTCGTCCTCGGCCGGGGCGATGGCGGCGGGTGGCTCGGCGGCCCGGTGGGCCGGCGGGGGCGTGTTGTGCCCCAGCGCCGCGCTGACCAGCAGGGCCAGCACCAACAGGGCCGGTACGCCGATGGCGGCGGCGAGTGGCCCGCGGCCCCAGCGGTCGATCAATCGGTCAAAGAGCACCAAAATACTCTAATTGCTGTGGGCCCCCGGCCGGCGTGAATCGCCCGGCCGGGAGCCCGAGGGGAACGGTCAGGCGGGAGCCCGAGGGGAACGGTCAGGACAGCCTGGCGTCGACGTGGATGGCGACCGCGTCGTGCGCGGGGACGTTCGCCGCGAACCACCCCGTCGAGTCGACGGTGATCACCGGCCCGCTGCACGAGCCGCTGGCGAAGTCGCCGTGGATCACGTCGCAGTACCGACCGGCGGGCAGCCCCGCGTAGTACGACCGGCCGCTGGCCGTCGAGTCCTCGTCGTTGATGGTCAGGTAGCCCTTGCCGGCCCGGCTGAACGCGATGTGCTGGTAGCCGTTGTCGTACCAGTTGGCGACGGCCGCGCCCTGGGTGGCGTTGTGGAAGCCGACCATGTTCTGCACGACCCGCCAGCGGTGCTCGCACTCCCAGCCCGAGTAGCAGGTGGTGTCGCGGGTCTTGTTGCCGGCGTCCGACGGCGGACCGGCGTCCTTGTTGCTGAAGGTGTAACTCGACATCACCGTCGGCGAGCCGTACGGCCAGGCCAGCATGAAGGCGTTCGCCAGCGCGTACGTGCCCCCGTCCTGGTACGTCAGCACCCCGCCCTCGCGCTGGGTGTCGTGGTTGTCCACGAAGACCGCCGCCGAGCCGCCGGGCAGGTAGCCCCACGCCTCGCCGAAGTTGCGCAGGTAGGCCAGTCGCTCGCTGGTGAACATCCGGGCGAGATCCTTGCCGTACCGGAACTCGTGCACGTCGCCGTTGCCGGTGTACTCGGTCGGCCCGATCGGCTCGCCCGCGCCGTAGATGACCTCCTGCACCAGGTACGCCGAGCGGGACAGCTTGCCCTTGATGGCGGCGATGTCGGCGGCCGGCATGTGCTTGCTGGCATCGAGGCGGAACCCGTCCACGCCCAGCGACAGCAGGTCGTTGAGGTACCCGGCGATCGTGGACCGGACGTAGTCCGACTCGGTCTTCAGGTCGGACAGGTTGACCAGTTCGCAGTTCTGCACCTCGTACCGGTCGTTGTAGTTGGCGATGTCGTCGCCGCCGTTGCGCCCGCAGTGGTGGAAGTCCTGGGTCTGGTAGATGCCCGGGTAGTCGTAGTGCCCGTACGACGAGCCGGCCCAGCCGGTGCCGCCGTTGCTCTGGCCGGACATGTGGTTGATCACCGCATCGACGATCACCTTGACCCCGGCCGTGTGGCAGGCGTTCACCATGGACTGGAACTGCGCGCGGGTGCCCTTGCGCGACTCGATCCGATAGCTGACCGGTTGGTACGCCACCCACCACTGGTTGCCGGCGACGTGTTCCTGTGGTGGGGAGACCTGGACGTAGCCGTAGCCCTTCGGGCCGAGCACGGTGCGGCACTCGTTGGCCACCGAGGGCCAGTTCCACTCGAAGAGGTTGGCGATGACGTTCCTGGTGCCGGCGGGTGCGGCGGCGGCCGGGGGTGCCGCCACGGCGATGGGTGCGAGCAGGCTGGCGAGCGCGCCGAGGGCGAGGATCGCCGAGTGGCATCGACGTCGATGCATCGGTACTCCTGGGGTCGGGGGATGGTGGCCGCGGTTCGCGTGGGCGGTGGTGGAGCGGGGGAGGGCTTGGCCTGTCGGCTTCTTGCAGCACCGACTGAAATTTTCGGAAAGGTTACAAGTGTGTTGCAGAGCCTGTCAACGGATGGACGGCTGTCGTTGCGCTGGGTGCTACACGCGCCCCGGACCGGGGCGGTTCGACAATCCGTCGAGAATTTTCGGCACCCGCACTGATCCGTACGCGCCGGAGGTCCGTACTGGAGGTGGGAGCAAGGTCGGCCGGTGGTGGCGCCGCCGTTAGACGATCGAGGAGCAGATGGCCCGGGCAAAGCAGAACGAGAAGGCCGCGACCGTCCGGACCTCCACCAGTAGCCGTGGTGTCCGGACCGTGTCGAAATCCGCGATGGCACTGATGGTGGCGTCCGCGCTGGGCCTGCTCTGGGCCGGCGTCGAGATGACCGGCAACGGCACGGCGATGTACGCGTACGGCTTCTTCTTCACCGAGTTCTTCGCCGGGGTGGTCGCCCTGGTGGCGCTCAGCCTCACCGTGATGATGGGCCTGCTCGCCACCGACCGGCTGGTCCTCATGATCCGACACCGGGTGCTGCTCCAGTCCGCCCACCGGGCCACCGGTGTCCTGGGCGTCGCCGGCCTGGTGTTCCACGTCATCACCAAGATCGCCATCGGCCGGGCCGGGCCCACCGACGCCGTGGTCCCGTTCATCGGCGGCAGCGGGCTCTACGTCGGACTCGGCACGGTGGCCGCGTTCCTCATGGTGAGCGTGTTCTGGACCGGCATCGTCCGGGTCCGCTTCGCCGGCGTCGGCCCCAAGTGGTTCTGGCGCAGCCTGCACTCCCTGGCGTACCTTTCCTGGCCGTTCGCCCTGTTCCACGGCCTCAACGCCGGTCGCGCCGCCAAGTCCTGGGTGGTGCTCAGCTACCTGGCCTGCGTACTGCTGGTGGTGGTGGCGCTGATGGTGCGGCTGTCGGTCTACCTCGGCAAGCGCACCCGTGAGCAGCAGCAGGCCGCCGCGCTGAACAAGGCGATGACGGCCAAGACGACCGACGAGGGCAAGGGCCGGACGCTGCTCAGCGGGCTCGGCCGCAAGAAGGAGGAGGAGACCAGGGACAGCCGGACCAGCTGGGCCGAGGCCACCCTGGCCTCGTCCTGGAACGCGCCGACCGGCAGCGCCCGGCGTCGCGACCCCGAGCGGTTCACCGTGCCGGTGGTGCCCGAGCCGGGCACCCTGCGCGAACCGGTCCGGGGCGGCCGGGGTCGTACCCAGGAGGCGGAGCCGGCCCCCCGCCGCCGCGAACGCGACCTCGAACCGGCCGCCCGCCAGCGGACCGTCGAACGCGACGAGGACGTGGCCCCGGTCTCCGGTGGCCGTCGGTCGCGGTACGAGGAGGATGTGGCCCCGGTGTCGGGCAGCCGTCGGTCCCGGTACGAGGAGGACATGGCTCCGGTCTCCGGCAGCCGCCGCCGCGACGAGGACGTGGCCCCGGTCTCCGGCAGTCGTCGGTCGCGGTACGAGGAGGACGTCGCTCCCGTCTCCGGCAGCCGTCGGTCCCGCTACGAGGAGGACGTGGCTCCCGTCTCCGGCAGCCGTCGGTCCCGCTACGAGGAGGACGTCGCCCCCGTCTCCACCGGCCGGCGGGCCCGACGTGACGACGACGACCTGGCCGCCCGCTACTCGGCACCGCCCCGGCGGCGCACCGAGGAGCCCGAGGAGCCGTGGGACAGCCCGAGCCGCTGGGAGGAGTCCCGCCGGCCCGTCTCGGCCGAGCCGATCTCCGCCGCCCCGCGCAGCGGCTCCGGCCGGCACAGCGTCACCGACGACGTGCCGGAGGAGCCGGACTACTGGCGTCCACCGGCCCGCTACGTCGCCGACGACATCCCCGTCGACGACACCCCGACCCTGGTCGACCTGGCGTCCCGTCGAGCCCGTAAGGCCACCGGCGACGGCCGGAGCCGACGCAAGGGCAAGGCCAACGCGGACGCCGTGGACGGGGCGTACTGGGCCGGGCTGCGCGGTGAGGCCAAGTGATGCGGACGAAGGTCCCGCCGGTCGCCTGCATCGGCGAACCCCGGCTCACCGCCGGCTTCGCCGAGTTCGGTCGGCTCGACCTGATGGCACACGAGATGGTGCACGGCCCGATCGGTCCGATGGAACCGGCCAACCTGCTCCGGTTGGCCGAGGCCATCCAGCTCAAGGGCAAGGGCGGGGCGGGCTTCCCGTTCTTCCGCAAGTTCAAGGCGGTGCTGGAGTCCTGCGAGCGGCAGGACCTGCCCGCCGTGGTGGTGGTCAACGCCACCGAGGGGGAGCCGGCCAGTTGGAAGGACAAGGTGCTGCTCACCCGGGCCCCGCACCTGATCCTCGACGGTGCCGCGCTGGCCGCGTACGCCCTGGACGCCGAGGAGATCGTGCTCTGCGTGGCCGACGACCTGATCGGCCGGGAATCGCTCACCGAGGCCCTCGCCGAGCGCCGGATGCCGGTGCCCACCACCATCGTGACCGTGCCGCACCGGTTCATCTCCGGCGAGGGTGGCGCGCTGGTCAACGGCATCAACGGGCTACCGCACATCCCACCGGGCACCAAGAAGCGGTCCAGCGACTCGGGCGTCCGTAACCTGCCCACCCTGCTCTCCAACGCCGAGACGTACTCCCAGGTGGCCATCGCCGCCCGACTCGGCCCGTACGAGTACGCCGCGCTCGGCACCGACGACGAGCCGGGCACCGTGCTGCTCACCGTGACCGGCCAGGCCAAGCGCGCGGCCGTGGTGGAGTGCGCCGCCGGTACCCCGCTGCGGGACATCCTGGAACTCTGCGAGGTGCCGGAGGGGCCGGGCATCCTGATGGGCGGCTACCACGGCCGCTGGATCACCTGGGAGGCGGCGCAGCGGGCCGAGGTCACCCGTAAGAGCCTGACCAGCGTCGGCGGTACCCTCGGCGCCGGCATCATCGTCCCGCTCGGCCGGGACACCTGCCCGCTCGGCGAGGCCGCACAGGTGGTCCGCTACCTGGCCGGGGAGTCCGCCGGCCAGTGCGGGCCGTGCAAGCGGGGCCTGCCCGACCTGGCCCGCGCCGTCGACCTGGCGGTCTCCGGCAGCGCGCCGGTGGAGGTCGTCCGGGCCGCCGCCGGCGACGTGAAGGGCCGTGGCGCGTGCAGCCACCCCGACGGTACGTCCCGCTTCGCGCTCTCCGCGATGGAGGTGTTCGCCGACGACCTGCGGCAACACACCACCGGCGAGGGCTGCGGCAAACGGGTCAAGGGCGTGATGGGGCTGCCGGGTGCCCCCGACGCCAACCCCAGGAAGCTCACCCTGGACTGGTCCCGCTGCGACGGGCACGGGCTCTGCGCCCACGTCGTACCCGACTTCATCCGGCTCGACGGCAACGGCTACCCCGCCTTCCCGTCCACCCCCGTGCCGACCTGGCTGAAGGAAGGCGCGATGAAGGCGGTCAAGGTCTGCCCCGAACTCGCGCTGCGGCTGGTCGAGGCCGAGTAGCAGCACCACCGAGAGGAGACCCGGATGCGGTCGTCGTACCCCAGGAACCGGCCGGGTGGTCGACCGGCCGCCCGGCTCGCCGCCACGTTGGCCGGCACCCTGCTGGCCGCCTCGGCGTGCGCCGTCGGGCCGACGCCGGGGCAACCGGCCGCCGAGGTCGCCGTCCCGATCGCCACCGGGTCGCCGTCGGCCGCCGCGCCGACCCCGACCGGCATCCCCACGACGAGCGGCGCATCCGCCCCGGTGCCCGACGCGCTGCGCTTCACCGCCAGAACCCTCGACGGTACGGCGTTCTCCGCCGCCGACCTGGCCGGCCGCCCGGTGGTGCTCTGGTTCTGGGCGCCGTGGTGCGCCACCTGCGCCAGCCAGGCGTGGACGGTGGCCGAGATCGCCCCGAAGTACCGGGACACCGTGCCGATCGTCGGGGTGGCCGGCCTCGGTGAGCAGAAGGCGATGCGCAGCTTCGTCACCGAGTTCGAGCTCGCCGGCACCCCGCAGCTCGACGACCGGGCCGGCGCGCTGTGGCGGCGCTTCGAGATCGTCGAGCAGAGCACCTTCGTGATCATCGATCGGGACGGGAAGGTCGTGCACCAGGGCTTCCTCGACGGTGAGGACCTGACCCGCCGGGTCGCCGCGCTGGCCGGCTGATGACCGGCCCGCTGCTGCTCGCGTTGACCGCCGGGATGCTCGGCGCGGTCAACCCGTGCGGTTTCGCGATGCTGCCGGCGTACCTGTCGCTGCTGGTCGCCGGGCCGGCGGACGGCCGCGGCGCGATCGGCCGGGCACTCACCGCGGCGGCCGGCCTGACCTGCGGGTACGTCGTGGTGTTCGGTGCCTTCGGGCTGGCCGTCGCACCCCTGGCCGACTGGCTGCGCCCCCGGCTGCCGTGGTCGACCGTGATGCTGGGGCTGGGCCTGTTGGCGCTCGGCTGCTGGCTGCTCGCCGGCCGCCGGCTGCCCACCCCGCGTCCGTCGGCCCGCGCCCCCCGACTGACCCGCTCGCTGCCGTCCATGGCGCTGTTCGGGATGGCGTACGCGCTGGCGTCACTGAGCTGCTCGATCGCGCCGTTCCTGGCGATCGTGGTGACCAGCCTCCAGGCCGGCTCGACCCTGCGCGGGCTGGCGCTCTTCGTCGCGTACGCGATCGGGATGGGTCTGGTGGTGGCGGTGGCGGCGCTCGGCGTGGCGCTGCTGCGCGGCCGGGTGGTGGCCGGGTTGCGCGGTGCCGGTGCCTGGGTGCCCCGGCTCAGCGGCCTGGTGCTGCTCGTCGCCGGCGGCTACGTCGCCTGGTACGGCTGGTACGAGGTCCGGCTCGCCCAGGGCCGGCACGATGCCTTCGGTGACCCGGTGGTCCTCGGCGCGGCCCGGGTCCAGCGGACCCTGGTGGCGACCCTGGACACGGCCGGTCCGCTGGTGCTCGCCGCGCTGCTGGTCGGACTGCTCGCGGTGGCGGCGCTGCGGCACCGGTTCCGGACCCGCGCGGACGACCCCGAGCAGGCGTAGCGCGGCGGCCGATGCCGGACCGAGGGCACGGCCGGCGCTTGCTCTGCGGCCAGCCCGGTGTGGTGCGGCCGGCCCGGCCCGGCCCGGCGTGGTGCGGCCGGTGCGGTGGGCGGCGGCAGCCGGTAGGTCCCGGTCGCCGCCGCCCTCCTGTCGGTAGTCGGCGGGTCAGCGCCGCGGGGTGAGCCGGTCGGTGCCGAGCCGGTCGCGGAGCACCTCGGGCACCAGCACCGAGCCGTCGGGCTGCTGGAACTGCTCCAGGATGGCCGGGAAGAGCCGGCTGGTGGCCAGCGCCGAGCCGTTGAGGGTGTGCACGAAGCGGGTCTGCTTGCCACCCGGCTCGCGGTAGCGGATGGCCGCCCGGCGGGCCTGGTAGTCACCGGCCCAGGAGACCGACGACACCTCCTTGTACTTGCCGGTGCTCGGCATCCACACCTCGATGTCGAGGGTCTTCTTCATCGACGCGCTGGCGTCACCGGCGGAGAGCAGGCTGCGCTGGTAGTGCAGGCCCAGCTTCTCGACCAGGCTCTCGGCGTGGGCGAGCATCTCCTCCAACGCCGCGTCGGCCTGCTCGGGCAGGGTGAACTGGAAGATCTCCACCTTGTTGAACTGGTGCCCCCGGACGGTGCCGCGCTCGTCGGAGTGCGAGCCGGCCGCCTCCCGCCGGTAGCAGGGGGTGTACGCGAACGCCTTCAGCGGCAGCTTCGACGTCTCCAGGATCTCGTCCTGGTACGCCCCGAGGATGGCCGTCTCCGAGGTGGGCAGCAGGAACTGCCCGCGCGGGGCGGACTCCCGGTCCAGGTGGTAGACGTCGTCGTAGAACTTGGGGAACTGGCCGGCGGCGAAGCCGGCGGTGTCGAGCAGCAGGTGCGGCGGGAGCAGGAACTCGTAACCGGCCCGCACGTGCTCGTCGATGAACCAGTTGATCAGCGCCCACTCCAGCCGGGCGCCGAGGCCGGTGTACATCCAGAAGCCGGACCCACCGAGCTTGACGCCCCGCTCATGGTCGACCAGACCGAGCGCGCGGCTCAGCTCCACGTGGTCGCGGATCTTCTCGATGACCGGTGGCGCGCCGAAGGTCTTCACCACCCGGTTGGCCTCCTTGCCGCCGGGGAGCACGTCGTCGGCGGGCAGGTTGGGCAGCTCGCTCATCGTGCCGCGCAGCCGGGACTGCACCTCGTCCAGCTGGGACTCCAGCTCGGCGAGCTGCTTGCGCTCGGCCTCCGGCGCGACGGACTCCGGCGTCGTGCCGGCCCGCATCGCCTGCGCGTACGCCCGGGCCTCGGCCTTGCGGCGCTGCCGCTCGGCGTCGATCTCCGTGATCAGGGCGCGGCGCTCCTGGTCGAGCCGCTGGATGTCGTCCAGGACCCGATTGACCTCGGCGGGATCCAGTCGCTTCGCCAGCGCGGTCGCCACCGCCTCGCGATCCTTCCGGATCAACTCCATGTCGAGCATGCTGCTCCGTACGCTCCGTCCAGGCGGTCGGGGTGGGACCTCCAGATGCTACCGGGCTGGCTGCCGCGTCCGAGCCGCCCCTTCTTGTTGCCTTCCTGGGCTGGCTGCTTGTTGCCCTCCTGTTGTTGCCTGCCTGGGCTGGCTGCCGTGCCCGGGCCGCCGCCTCCCGGTGGCGGCCCGTCCTGGCCGCTGGCTGCTGGCTGTTGGCCGCCGTCGCCGGAGGGACCCTGTCCCATCCGACGGAGGACGTCGCCATCACTGCGTGACCCACGGTGACACGGCGACATCGACCTTCTCCGTCACCCTCGGTGATCGCCATGGACGCCCCCCGACCGCGTCCCCGACGGACTCCGTCGCCGCACCGCTCCTGAACAGCACAACTCCTCTGCCGCCCCGTCACCCCCAACACCCCCCACCCGCCCCTTTGCTCTGCTGCCGTCGGCGCGACGGTCACCCGGCGTCGCGGTCGCTTCCGTGGCAGCAGAGCAAAGTGCGCGCAGGAGGGTAGGTGGGGGGAGCGGGGATATCACTGTGCGTGATCGTATGGTGGGTGTCGTTGTCCGCTGGCAGAGGTCGATGCAGACCAAACGGCTGCTCCGCTTCGACCTCCGCAGGGTCAGAGGCGGATCGGCATCAGGATCGAGAAGGTGTCCTCGTCGTCGGGGCGGCGTACGGCCAGCGGGGCGATCGGGCCGTCGAGTTCCAACACCAGTTGCGGGCCACCGGCGGCGTCCAGCGCGTCGAGCAGGAAGTCCACGTTCACCCCGACCAGCAGACCGGCCGGGTCCACGCCGGCCAGCTCGGCCGCGTCGACCAGGCGCAACCCGTTGCGGTCGTCCACCCCGAGCACGGTCACCGGCAGCGACACACCCTCGTGCTCCCGGGTCACCGTGGGGGTGTTGGCCCGCAACGCGGCGCGCAGCGTCGCCGCGTCGACCGGGACCTGCCGGGCCGGTGCGCCGGCCGGCCGGCGCAGCAGCCGGCGGTAGTCGGCGAACTCGTACGGCAGGATCGTCGAGGTGGCCTCGACACCGTCGACGACGACGCTGACCTGGCCCTCGGTGATGGTCAGGTGCGCCTCCGTGGTCGCCTCGGCGGCGGTGTCGAGCAGCGCCCTGATCTCGTCGACGGCCGCCGCCGGCAGCAGCGCCCGGACCGTCGGGCCGTCCACCCGGCCGCCGGCTCGGGCCAGCGCCATCCGGTACCGGTCGGTCGCGACCAGTCGCACGCCGTCGGGCTCCACGTCCAGCAGCACACCGGCGAGCACCGGCAGTTCGGGGTCGCTGCCGACGGCGAACCGGACGGCGTCGACGGCGGCGGCCAGGGCGGCACGGGACAGGACGATTCGGGTGGTCATCGGATACTCCTCGGGATCGATCAGGGTGCGGACCCGGGAGAGTTCGCGGCGGGCGTCGGCGAGACCGTCCTCCAACCGGCGCAGGTGCGCGTCGAGCAACCGCCCGACCTGCGCCGGATCGTCGCGCAGCCGCAGCGCGGCGGCGATCTCGGCCAGCGGCATGCCGACCCGGCGCAGGCCGGCCACCAGCCGGGCCGGCGTCACCTGCGCGTCGGTGTACCAGCGGTAGCCGTTCACCGGGTCGACCAGCGCCGGGGTCAGCACCCCGCACCGGTCGTAGAACCGCAGCGCGCTGACCGTCAGGCCGCTGGCCCGGGCCAGCTCGCCGATACTCCGCAACTCGCTCTCCACGCCCATGATGCTGTCGCCTCAACCAGGTCGAGGGTCAAGCCGTCGGGGTCGACCGCCGACGACCACCGCCACCGGTCAGCTCTCTGCCGTCAGCACCCGGAACGTCATGCCGGCCCGCACCAGCCGGTCCAGCAGCGCGTCGCCCATCGCCGTCACCGGAGTGACCTGCCCGGACGTGGCGGGAAGCTCGTCGTACGCCAGGCAGAGGGCCGACTCGGCGAGCATCTTGGCGGTCTCGTCGTAGCCGGGATCGCCGCCGGAGACCTCGGTACGGACCGTGCGCCCCCCGCCCTCGCCGACGAACCGCACCCGGAACCACGACCTCGCCCGCTGCGGTGCGCTCGGGCCCTGCCCGGAGGCGAGCCGGCCGAGCAGCCAGCGCCGGGTCGGCGGGAGTTTCACCAGCCCGACCAGTCCGGCCATCCCCACCCCGGCGAGCAACACCGTCGGCAGCCGCCGTACCGCGGCGAAGTGCCGGTAGCGGAAGTCCGGGCCGTACTCCGGGCGGGCGGCGGCGGACCGGCGGACCACCTGCGGGTCGATGGTGGGCAGCGGCACCGCCCACATGCCGATCGCCGCCGACCGGCCCACCTTGCCGGGCACCGCACGGACCCGGCGTCCGGGCGGTCGGGGCTCGACCGCCCGGCGGGCCTGCGCCACCCGCCTCGCCTCCCCGGTCCGGGAGAACGCGGTGAGCGCCGAGTGGTACGTCCCGGCGGAGAACTTCCCCCCGGCCCGGACGAACCCGTCCACGCTGATCGGCCCGTCCGACGGCAGTTGCTTGACCGTGTACCAGACCCCCAGGTCGTGCGGGATCGAGTCGAAGCCGCAGGCGTGCACCAACCGGGCGTCGGTGCGTACCGCCTCGGCGTGGTGCCGCACGTACATCAGGTCCACGAACTCCGGTTCACCGGTGATGTCGAGGTAGTCGGTGCCGGCGGCGGCACACGCGGCGACCAACGGTTCCCCGTGGCGCACGTACGGCCCGACCGTGGTGGCGAGCACCCGGGTGCCCTCCGCCACCGTGCGCAGCGACCCGGCGTCGGTGACGTCGGCGGTGAGCAGTGGCAGCTCGGCCAGGGCTGGATCGATGCCGACCAGCCGGTCCCGGACCGCCGCAAGCTTCGCGGGGTTGCGCCCGGCCAGCGCCCAGCGCAACCCCGCCGGGGCGTGCCGGGCCAGGTACTCGGCGGTCAGCCCGCCGGTGAAGCCGGTCGCACCGAACAGGACGATGTCGTACGGGCGCTCGCGGGGCATCCGCCGAGTGTGCCACCTGCCCGGACGATCCTCACCCGTGTGGTGTGAAGACCGCCCGGACGCAGCCGTCGGCCCGGTCCCGGAACAGCGCGTACCCGGTCGGCCCCTGGTCCAGGCCGAGCCGGTGCGTCGCCAGGTGCTCGGTACGCAGCTCGTCGCGGGCCATCCGGTCCAGCAGCGCCGGAATCCACCGCTGGCCGTGCTGCCGGGCGCTGCGCAGGGTGAGCCCCTTGTTCATCACCGCGCCCAGCGGAAACGAGTCCACGAAGCCGGTGAAGGTGCCCGAGACGAAGACCGTGCCACCCTTGCGGCAGGAGTGCACCGCCTCCCGGACCGCCAGCGGGTCCTCGGCCGGGCCACCCCGGCCGGTGAACCGGTCGGCGAGCGAGACCGGCTGGCCACCACCGTCGGCCACCCCGACCGCCTCCACGCAGACGTCGGGGCCCCGCCCGCCGCTGCGTTCCCGCAACTCGGCCGGGACGTCGGTGTGCTCGTAGTGCAGCGTCTCGGCACCGGTGTGCCGCTCGGCCATCCGCAGCCGCTCCGGATACCGGTCGATCACGATCACCCGGTCCGCGCCGAGCACCGTCGCCGCCTGCGCGGTGAGCTGCCCCACCGCTCCCGCGCCCCAGACCGCGACCACGTCACCGGGGCGGACCGCACCCAGCTCGGCGCCCATCCACCCGGCCGGGGCGGCGTCCGAGGCGAAGACCGCCCGGTCGTCGCTGACCGGGTCGGGCACGGTGAACGCCCCGACGTCGGCGTACGGCACCCGGACGTACTCGGCGTGGCTGCCGGCGAATCCGCCCGTCGTCCCGGGATGGCCGAAGCAGCCGCCGGTGGGCTGCCCCCAGGCCGCCTCGGTGACCGCCCCCGTGGTCGCGCCGTTGTCGCAGCAGGAGTAAAGCCCCTGCCGGCAGTACCAGCAGTTTCCGCAGGCCACGGTGGCGCAGACCACCACCCGGTCACCGACGCGGTGTCGGCGTACCGCCGGGCCGACCTCGGCCACCTCGCCGAGGAACTCGTGCCCGAGCACGTCCCCGGCGGCGAGGCCCGGCAGTCGCCCGGCGAGCAACGGCAGGTCGGCCCCGCAGGTGGCGCTGCGCCGGACCCGCACGATCATGTCGTGGGCGTTGCGCAGCTCCGGGTCGGGCACCTGGCGTACCGCGAGCCGGTCGACGCCCTCCCAGCACAGCGCCCTCATCCGGGCACCACCGGACGGTCGACAGCGGACCGCTCGACGGCCGGCCGGTCGGCGCGCAGCACCTCACCGGTCTCGGCGAGCTGCCGGACCGTGCGCAACACCTGCCGCAGGTAGCCGTCGGGGTCGTCCCCGACCAGGTGGGCGGCCATCCCGGGCAGGGTGGCCACTCCGCCGAGCGGCCGGACCGCCAGCTCGGTGCCCCGCCCGCCGGGGGCCGGCCGCAGGTACAGCTCCACCGCACCGGCGAGGGGCCGCAGCGGCTCCGGCCACCGCCCGTCGGGCAGCAGCTCCGCCGCCGGCACCCCGACCGTCACCACCTGCCAGCGACCCGACCGTGGGCCGGTGCCGACCGCCTGCCGCCGGTGCCACCACCGGGGTACGCCCACCGCGCGACCGCTCAGCGGGCGACCGTTCATCGCGCGTCCGCTCACCGTGCGGCCTGCCATCGTGCGTCCGCCCACCGTGCGGCCTGCCATCGTGCGTCCGCCCATCGTGCGTCCGCCCATCGCGCGGCCTGCCATCGTGCGTCCGCCCATCGTGCGGGCCGTCGCCGCGCCGACCGCCGTGCCGAGCGCCGTGGCAGCGAGGGCGAACCCGCCTCGGGTCAGCCGTCCCATCCGTCCCACCCGCCTCTCCCGCCGGGACCGGTGTGGGCGTCCGGTCACGTCCGGCAATCCACGTCCGGTCACGCCCGGCCCATCCGCGTGGTCCGGTCACGCCCGGCCCATCCACGTCCGGTCACGCCCGGCCCATCCGCGTCCGGTCACGTCCGGCAATCACGTCCGGTCGTCCCGCGTCCGGTCACGCCCATGGTCGGTGCGGTCCGGGTGAACCGGGCTCGTCCGGAAGGGGTGAACCGGGCCGCGCCGGGTAACCGCCGCCGACCGGGGGAGGAACGCGCTGACTGGGGGTGGGGCGGATGCCGCAGCAGCGCAGCAGCACCGGGATCACCGCGGCGTCCACCGGCCCGCCGCTGTTGGCGTCCCGGCTCACCCCGCCTGCCCCGCCGGAGCCGATGCTGCTGCGGCCCCGGCTGCTGGGCCGCCTCGACGACGGGGTCGCCGGCCCGCTCACCCTGGTCCGCGCGCCTGCCGGCTGGGGCAAGACGACGCTGCTCACCGCCTGGGCGCGGGCGGCGGACCAGGACCCACCGGCCTGGGTGCAGGTCGAGGCGGGCGACGGCGGAGAGCGGCTGTGGGCGTACCTCACGGCGGCCCTGCGGGGCGCGGTCCGGGCCGGGCCGACGGGGTCGCTGACCGGGCTGCCGACCGGTGCGCCGGTCGCGGGGACGCCGGGTACGTCGGACCCTTCGCTGCCGGTGGCCTGGGCGTCGGACGCCCCGTCCGCGCCGCGCCCCGACCAACTGGAGCCGCTCGCCGCCGCGCTGGCCGCCCGGGAGCAGCCCGTCCGGCTGGTCCTCGACGACCTGCACCGGGCCACCGATCCGGCCGTGCTCACCGGCCTGGAGTTCCTGCTGCGGCACGCCGACGGGCGGCTGCGCCTCGTCGTCGCTGCCCGGACCGACCTGCCGCCGGCCCTGCACCGGTTGCGGCTGGCCGGTGAGCTGACCGAGATCGGCCCCGACGACCTGGCCTTCACCACCGACGAGGTGGCCGACCTGCTGGTGGCGCACGGGGTGCCGCTGCCGGCGGCGGCCGTCGCCCGGCTGCGGGAACGCACCGGCGGTTGGCCGGCGGGTCTGCGGTTCGCCGCGTTGGCCGCCCGGGGGCAGCCCGACCCGCCACGGTGGGCGGAGCGGTTCGGCGGTGACCATCCGGACGTCGCGGCGTACCTGCGGGCCGAGGTGCTCGCGCAGTTGCCGCCGACGGCCCGGGAACTGCTGCGGCGCTGTGCCGTCGGCGGGGCGGTCCGCGCCGACCTGGCCGACGCGTTGACCGGTCGCACCGACGCCGGTCAGCTGCTGGTCGGGCTGGCCCGCGACGGTGGATTCCTGTACCGCGACGACAGCGATCCGCCCTGGTACCGGCCGCACCCCCTGCTTGCCGACCTGCTCCGCGAGGAGTTCGCCGGCCTCGACGAGCAGGAGCGTGCGGAGCTGCACCGGCGGGCCGCCGACTGGTACGCCGACCATGACCGGCCGGCCGACGCGCTGCGCCATGCGCTCACCGCCGGGCAGTGGGACCGGGCCACCGAACTGCTGCTGACCCACTGGCCGGAGCTGGTGCCGTACGAACGGGAGGCGCTGGACGCACCGCCGCCCCCGCCGCCCCCCGTCGAGGCGGTGCGGCGGGATCCGGAGCTGGCGTTGGCGGCCGGCACCGAGCGGGCGTACGCGGGGGACGTCGAAGCGGCGACCGCCCGGCTGCGGGACGCGGTGGCGGCGGCCCGCTCGCTGCCGGCCCCGCGTCGGGACCGGTTCCGCCGGCTGGCCGTGGCCTTGGAACTCACCCTGGCCCGCCTCTCCGGCGACCACCCTGAGGTACGCCGGGCGGCGGCCCGGCTGCTCGCCGCCGGCACACCCGCCGGGGCCGGCCTCGGCGGGGCGGCAGCGCCCACGGACGACGACCCCCGGACCGGCGAGGACGCGGACGTGCGGGCGGTGGCCGGCACCGCGCTCGGCCTGGTCGACCTGGCCGAGGGAAAGCTGGGGGAGGCCGGGGCGCGGTTCACCGAGGCGCCGATGGCGGCCCGGCGGGCCGGTCGGCCCCGGACCGAGCTGGTCGGTGTGACCCGGGTAGCCCTGCTGCGCGCTCTCGCCGGCGAGCTGTCGCCAGCCGAGGAGGCCGCCCGTGCGGCCCTGGCCATGCCCCCCTGCCAGGGCTGGTCGAGTCGGGTCGACTGCGGGTACGCGCATCTGGCGCTGGCCCTGGTGGCGTTGCACCGGGACCAATCCGCAGAGGCGACCGCCGAACTGGCGGCGGCCGGCACGATCACCGGCCCGGTGGGTGGCGTGGTGACCGGTCTGGCCGGTGGTGCGGTCGATGGCGTGGTGACCGGTCCGGTGGGTGGTGCGGTGGGTGGCGTGGCGGCCCGACCGGTGGGTGGCGTGGTGACCGGTCCGGTGGGTGGCGTGGCGGCCCGACCGGCGGGTGGAGTGGTGACCGGGGCGGCCACGGCCGGGGCGGTGGCGGCGCTGTGCCGGGCGGCGTTGCTGCGCGACGCCGCCGAGCCGGCTGCAGCCATCGAGGTGGTGCTGCGGGCCCGGGAGGAGCTGACCGGGGGCGGGGAACTGGCCGACCGGCTGCTCGCCCTGGAGGCTGATCTGCGCGGTGAGCAGGATGACCTGGACACCGCCCGGCGGCTGCTCGCCGAGCGGGCCCGGGAGCCGGACCCGGTGCCCGTGCTGGCGTTGGCGCTGGCCCGGGTGGAGCTGCGGGCCGGTGACGTCCGGGCCGCCGGTCACGCGCTGCCCGACTGGGACGCCCCGAGCGCCGCCGACTGGCCGCTGTCGGTACGGCTCACCGCCGGTGTGCTGGACGCGGTGCTGGCTCGGCGGGCCGGTGACGAGCGCCGGGCCGGCCGGCTGCTGGAGCGGGTGCTGGACCTGGCCGGCCGGCACGGCTACCGGCGGATCTTCACCCGAGCCGAGCCGGCGGTCCGGGACCTGCTCGCCGCCCACCTGGACTCGGGCACGGCGCACTGGCCGGCGGTCAGCGACCTTCTGCGCGACGCCGAGCAGCCGGTCGGGCGGGGGCCGGGCGGCCCGGAGCGGATGCTGGACGAGCCGCTCACCGAGCGGGAGCTGACCATCCTGCGCTACCTCCAGAGCATCCTGTCCAACGTGGAGATCGCCGGCGAGCTGTCCCTGTCGGTCAACACCGTCAAGACACACGTGCGCAACATCTACCGCAAGCTCGACGCCACCCGCCGCCGCGAAGCCATCCGCCGCGCCCGCGACCTCCACCTCCTCTAACCCCCTCCCCCCCGCCCGCGACCTCCACCTCCTCTAACCCCCCCCGCCCCCCGCCCCGCCCCGCCAAACTGTCCGGTGATCAAGAGGTTTACGTCAGCTTCGATCTTCGGACTGACGTAAACCTCTTGATCAACATTGAGAACGTGGGTGGGTGGGGGCTGGGTGGGGTGGGGGGGGTCAGGGGTTGGCGGCGGCGTCTACTGCGGCGAGGAGGTCCGGGAGGTCGTAGCCGGCCTCGTGGCGGTGGTCGTCGACGAACAGGGTGGGGGTGCCGTTCACCCCGCTGCGGATGCCGCCGGTGAAGTCGTGCCGCACCCGGTCGCCGTACGCGTGTCGGTCGATCTCCGCGCTGATCTCGCCCGGCGGCAGACCCACCTGCTCCACGCCGAGCGACAGGTGCACCGGGTCCAGCTGGTCCTGGTGTTCGTAGAGCCAGTCGTGCATCTCCCAGAACCGGCCCCGGCGACCGGCCGCCTCGGCCGCCTCGGCCGCGTGCTCGGCGTACGGGTGGAGGTTGGTGATCGGGAAGTGCCGGTAGACCAGCCGGACCGTGTCCCGGCGCTGCCGCAGCAGCTCCGCCAGGTTCAAGTACGCCGCCCCGCAGAACGGGCACTGGAAGTCGCCGTACTGCACGATGGTGACCGGTGCGTCCACCGCCCCGCGGACATGGTCGACCTCGGTCACCGGCACCCGTAGCCGGGCGGTGACCTGCAACGGGGTGCTCATCCCACCATCACCTGCCGCTCGGTGCCGAGTTGGTCCAACGCGTCGAGGATGCCGTCGGCGCCCGGGTTCACCTCGGCGGGGGACAGGTAGCTCCAGGCCACCGTCCCGGCCGGGTCGACCACCACCAGGGCCCGACCGGCCTGCCCCTGCGGGGTGTACGCCCCGTAGCCGCGGGCCACTTCGCCCTTGGGCTCGAAGTCGGCCAGCAGCGGGAACCGGATGCCCTTGGCCGCCGCGAAGGCCCGGTGCGACCAGAGACTGTCCACGGAGATGCCCAGCACCACCGCGTCGTACCGCTCGAACTCCGGCATCGCGGCCTGGTACAGCGCCATCTGGTCACCGCAGATCGGGGACCAGTCGGCGGGGTAGAAGGCGAGCACCACCGGCCGGCCACGGAACTGCCCGGGGCCCGTCGGTCGCCCGTCGGGGGTGGCCGGCAGGGCGAACTCGGGGGCCGGCGTCCCGGGTCGGATCAACCCGTCGGATCCAGTCATGTCTCCCACCTTCCCGCCGGGTCGGGTGAGGGCGACTCACCCGGCCCGGGTGGTCCTCGGGTCGCCACCCGCCGGATCGGACTCGGACCGCGGAGCCGATTCGCACGCCGGATCGGATTCGGACCGCGGAGCGGATTCGCACGTCGGATCGGATTCGGACCGTGGGAACGGACTCGGGCCGTCGGAGCGGATTCGCCCGTGGGATCGGATTCGGACCGTGGGATCGGACTCCGTGTCGAGATTCGGGCGGGACTCGGTGTCGACAACCGGGTCGGACTCGGGCAGTCTGACGGACGGCAAAGGACGGGGTGGAGAGATGGACGTCGATCGGATGCGGATCTTTGGTCGCCGGCTGGCGGGCGTGTCGTGGCGGCTGGCCCGGCACGAGTGGACCCTCGCGGCGCTCGCCGCGCTGCTGCTGGCCGTGGCGCTGACCTGGCCGACCCTGCGCGATCCGGCCAGCACCATCCCGCAGGACACCGGTGACCCGACCCTCCAGGCATGGCAGGTGGCCTGGGGCGGGCACGCCCTGCTCACCAACCCGTTGCAGCTGTGGCACTCCAACACGTTCTACCCCGAGCCGTACACCTACGCCTACTCCGACACCCTGCTCGGGTACGCCCCGTTCGGGATGATCGGGGACGGTCCGGTGGCCGCCGTGGTGCGCTACAACCTGCTCTACGTGCTGACCCACGCGCTCGCGCTGTTCGGGGCGTACGCGCTGGCCCGGCAGGTGGGGGCCGGTCGGGCCGGTGCGGCGGTGGCGGGGGTGTCCTTCGCGTACGCCCCGTGGAAGCTCGCCCAGGCCGGTCACCTGCACGTGCTCAGTATCGGCGGGATCGCCCTCGCACTGGCCATGCTGGCCCGGGGGCACGGCTGGTCGCTACGGCACGGCCACCGGCCCGACCGGGTCCGGCCCGGCTGGGCGGTCGCCGGCTGGGCGGTCGCCGCCTGGCAGGTCACCCTGGGTTTCGGCATCGGTCTGCCCTTCGCGTACGTGCTGGGACTGCTCTGCCTCGGCGTCGCGGTGACGTACGGCACGGTGTGGTGGCGGCGTCGGGCCCGGCCGGCGGTGCCGCGCGGCCTGCTCGTGGCGGACCTGGCCGGGGGGATCGGGTTCGCCGCGGTGACCCTGGCGATGGCCGCGCCCTACTTCGAGGTGGTGGCCCGCAACCCGTCCGGCCGGCGGACGGTGGCCCAGATCGAGATGTTCTCCCCGCCGTGGCGGGGATTCGTCACCGCCCCGCCGGAGTCCTGGCTGTGGGGCGAGCGGCACGAGGCCGCCCGCGCCACGCTCGGCTTCCCCGGTGAGATGACCCTGCTGCCCGGGGTGGTGCTGCTGTCGCTGGCGATGGCCGGGATCTTCTTCTCCGCGTGGCGGCTGCGTCACCGGCTGATGCTGGTCGGCGCGGCGCTGGTCAGCCTGGCGCTCGCGGCGGGCACCACGTTCGGTGGCGACGGCGACCCGGGCTACGTGACGCTTGTCGAGCACGCCCCGGGCTGGGACGGGGTGCGTACTCCGGGCCGGTTGGTGCTGTGGACGACCCTGCTGCTCGGCCTGCTCGCCGCCGGGGCGTTGACGGTGCGCGAGCCGGCGTCCCGGGCCGCGCGCGACCCGCTGCCGGAACCGGCACCGGGGTCGGGGCCGACCGGGGAACAGCCGGCGGAGCCGGAAGCGGAGCAGGCCGTGCCGGTGGAGGCGGAACCGGCAGCGCGGCCGGTGCTGCGGTCGGCGGCGTGGTCCGGGTCGGCGGCAGAGCAGGTGGCCACCCGGGAGCCGGCCCCGGACCAGGGCGGCCGGCGGTGGCGGCTGGCCCGGTTGGCGTTGCTGGTGCCGCTGGTGCTGGTCCTGGTGGAGGGGGTCAACCGCACCCCGCACGTGCCGGTGCCGGAGGAGCCGGCGGTGCTGCGCGGGCTGACCGGCCCGGCGTTGGTGCTGCCCAGCGACGGCATCCGGGAACTGCACGTGATGCTCTGGTCCACCGACGGATTCCCGAAGGTGGTCAACGGGCTCGCCTCGTTCACCCCGCAGTCCCAGGAGCGGATCAGGGCGGCGAGCATGACCTTCCCGGATGCCACCTCGGTGGCGTACCTGCGGGAGGTCGGGGTGCGCACGGTGGTGCTGCTGCCCGGTTGGGCGCCGGGCACCCCGTGGGCGGACGTGGCGGCCCGACCGGTGGACGGGCTGGGTATCAGTCGGGAGATCGTCGGCGAGGACGTCATCTACCGGCTCTGATGGCCGAGTTAGTTGGGAGCGCTTCCTAATTCGGCGGCGTAGCGGTTACTGTTGACTTCTTCTTCGGCAGCGGGAGCCAAGCGTGCCGGCGGGGAGCCAGGGCAGCTCTTCGCACCTGTCGACGTCCCTCGTGGGGCCGTCGCACCCACCACCCTGGCATCCCGAGAGGAACCGCAGATGCGGAGAAGTCTCGTCGGCGCGGTCACCACCGTGCTGGCAGCCGCCACGGCCGTCGTGGCCGTCCAGTTCGCCGTCACACCGTCCACCCCGGCCGCCGCGGCGGCGGCCGACCCGTACAGCTGGAAGAACGTCCGGATCGACGGCGGTGGCTTCGTCCCCGGCATCGTGTTCAACCCGACCGAGAAGAACCTGATCTACGCGCGCACCGACATCGGCGGCGCGTACCGGTGGGAGCAGGCCAGCCAGTCCTGGACGCCGCTGCTCGACTGGGTCGGCGCGGACAAGTGGGGCTACAACGGCGTGGTCAGCCTGGCCACCGACCCGGTGCAGACCAACCGGGTGTACGCGGCCGTCGGCATGTACACCAACGACTGGGATCCGAACAACGGCGCCATCCTGCGCTCGGCCGACAAGGGCGCCACCTGGCAGGCCACCGTGCTGCCGTTCAAGAACGGCGGCAACATGCCCGGCCGGGGCATGGGGGAGCGGCTGGCCGTCGACCCCAACAAGAACAGCGTCCTGTACTACGGCGCCGAGGGCGGCAACGGGCTGTGGCGCAGCACCGACTACGGGGCCACCTGGGCCAAGGTGGCGAACTTCCCGAACGTCGGCAACTACCAGGCCGACCCCAACGACAGCACCGGGTACCAGAGCCAGAACCAGGGCCTGACCTGGGTCAGCTTCGACAAGAGCACCGGCACGGCCGGCAACGCCACCCAGACCATCTACGTCGGGGTGGCGGACAAGGCCAACCCGGTCTATCGGAGCACCAACGGCGGCACGACCTGGGAGCGGATCGCCGGTCAGCCCACCGGCTACCTGGCCCACAAGGGGGTGGTCGACCCGGTCGGCGGCTTCCTCTACATCGCCACCAGCGACACCGGCGGCCCGTACGACGGGGCCAAGGGCGACGTGTGGAAGTTCAACCGGGCCACCGGCGCGTGGACGCAGATCAGCCCGGTCCCGTCGTCCAGCACCGACGCCTACTTCGGCTACTCCGGCCTGACCATCGACCGGCAGCACCCGAACACGCTGATGGTCGCCACCCAGGCCTCCTGGTGGCCGGACACGACCTTCTTCCGCAGCACCGACGGCGGCGCGACCTGGACCCGGATCTGGGAGTTCGCCAGCTACCCGGAACGCACCAAGAAGTACAAGATGGACATCAGTTCGGTGCCGTGGCTGACCTTCGGCACCAACCCGACCCCGCCGGAGGAGACCCCGAAGCTGGGCTGGATGAACGAGTCGGTGGAGATCGACCCGTTCGACTCCAACCGCTTCCTGTACGGCACCGGCGCGACCATCTACGGCAGCACCGACCTCACCAAGTGGGACACCGGCAGCCAGTTCACCATCACGCCGATGGTCAAGGGCCTGGAGGAGACCGCCGCCCTCGACCTGATCAGCCCGCCCACCGGGGCGCCCCTGATCAGCGGGCTCGGTGACATCGGCGGCTTCCGGCACACCGACCTGAACGCGGTGCCGACGACGATGTTCACCCAGCCGCTCTTCACCAGCACCACCAGCCTGGACTACGCCGAGGCCAACCCGGCGACGATGGTGCGGGCCGGCAACTTCACCGACGCGGACCGCCCCAACGACAGCCACGTCGCGTTCTCCACCGACGGCGGGGCGAACTGGTTCCAGGGCACCGAGCCGTCCGGCATCAACAACGGCGGCACGGTCGCCGCGGCGGCCGACGGCAGCCAGTTCGTCTGGGCGCCGGGCGACGCCGGGAAGCAGGTCGTCCGGTCGGTCGGCTTCGGCAACTCGTGGACCGCCGCCACCGGCATCCCGGCCAACGCGACCGTCGAGTCCGACCGGGTCAACAAGAACAAGTTCTACGGCTTCAGCGCCGGCAAGTTCTATGTCAGCACCAACGGCGGGGTCAGCTTCACCGCCTCCGCCGCCACCGGCCTGCCGACCACCGGCAACGTGCGGTTCAAGGCGTTGACCAACAAGGAGGGCGACATCTGGCTGGCCGGTGAGGGTGGGCTGTGGCACTCCACCGACTCCGGGGCCACCTTCACCAAGCTGACCGGCGTGACGGCGGCGGTGAGCGTCGGCTTCGGCAAGGCCGCCCCGGGGCAGACGTACCCGGCGCTGTTCACCGTCGCCACCATCGACGGCAAGGCCGGCGTCTACCGCTCCGACAACGCCGGTGCGGGCTGGGTGCGGATCAACGACGACCAGCACCAGTACGGCAACGCGGGCGACGCGCTGACCGGCGACCCGAGGGTCTACGGCCGGGTCTACCTGGGCACCAACGGCCGGGGCATCCTGGTCGCCGACCGGCTCGGCGGCACCCCCAGCCCGACGCCCACCACCCCCAACCCGACCACGCCTCCGCCGACCAC
Source organism: Micromonospora sp. NPDC051925 (assembly GCF_044548625.1). NCBI lineage: Bacteria > Bacillati > Actinomycetota > Actinomycetes > Micromonosporales > Micromonosporaceae > Micromonospora > Micromonospora sp. NPDC051925. The sequence goes on from NZ_JBIUCH010000015.1 coordinate 145,155, forward strand.
GCCTCCGCCGACCACGCCTCCGCCGACCACCCCACCGCCCACCACCCCACCGCCCACCACCCCACCGCCCACCACGCCGCCGCCCACCACGCCTCCGCCGGCCGGCGGCTGCGCGGCGACGTACCAGGTGACCGGGTCGTGGCCGGGCGGCTTCCAGGGTGAGGTGACGGTGCGCAACGCCGGCACCACGCCGATCGCCGGCTGGACGCTCGGCTGGACGTTCGCGAACGGCCAGACGATCAACTCGCTCTGGGGCGGCAGCTACACCCAGACCGGGGCGACCGTCTCGGTACGGGACGCCGGCTGGAACGGTGCGCTCGGCGCCGGTGCCACCACCAGCGTCGGTTTCACCGCCAACGTCACCGGCAGCAACTCCGTCCCGGCGGTCACCTGCACCAGCCGCTGACGACGTACCCAATCCGCCGGCTCCCCCGACCCGCCGGGGGAGCCGGCGGCGTGTCCGGGCCGGTGCTCGTCTCTTCGGGCTCAGCCGGCTCGACATGATCAACTCGCTTGGGGCGATGTTGCGGTGTCGGGCGCGGGCGGATACCGCAACATCGCCCCAACGGAGTGGATCATTGGTCCCGCCGCGCGTCGGCGGTGGGGCGGTACGCGCGCGGAGACGTCGCAGGCCCCGGTCGACGCCGGAGGGCGCGGCCGGGGCCTGTCGTGGGACGGGTCGGGTCAGTCGTCCAGGCTGACCGGGGAGTTCGGCCGGTCCACGTCGACGAACTCGATGTCGTCGACGGCCCGGTCGCCCCGGCTGCCGGCGGCCCGCGCGGCGGTGCCGGCGGCCCAGCCGATCGCCGCACCGACCAGCGCCGCGCTGATCAGCAGGGTCCAGGGCAGGGCCGGACGACGGCCGGCGAGCGCGTCGAAGGCGAGAGTCGCCCGTCGGCGTGCCACGTCGGCGGTCGAGCCGACCACGTCGCCGGCGTCGGCCAACCCGGAGTTCCGGACCGACTTCGCGGCGTCCCGGACGCTGTCACCGGCGGAGTCGACCGCCGAGAGCAGGTGGTGCCAGGCCTGGTCGGCGATCCGCTCGGGCTTGCTGCGGCGCTCCAGAAGGTTGCTGCCGAACATCGTGATTACCTCCTCGGGTGCCGAAGTCTGCGGCCACTTCGGACTTCGACGTCTCTGCGGCGCGTGACGGTCCTCTGACCGACCGGTGCCCGGCCGGTCATCGAGCAGTGCCCCGCCCGCCCGGGTCGCAAACCCCGGCTCTAGCGGACCATGACCACGGACGTCGCACGGGCGAAATCGTCACCGTCGTCGTCATCGTCGTCGTCCCCGCCGCCGAAGCCGCAGGCGAGCACGAGAGCGAGTAGCGCGCCGACCCCGGCCAGGCCGAGCAGTCTCCTGATCATCGATCCGTCTCCTCCGTCGTGGTGACCCATCTCTCGCCCACGTTAGGCACCTGGCACAACCTGCACCGGTAGGCCCGGTGAGGGCTCGCCCGAAGCGCCGGATTCGGGTGGGGGTGGACCCGGAGGGCTACTCTGGGACGGTTGGAACGGCCGAGTCGAGCCGCTCGTCGGAGAGAACAGGACCAGCAACGGTGTGGGGAAGGACGGTCCGGTCCGTCCGTATCCGCGAATTGCTCATCCCGAGGGGTGGCGACCGAGGCCATCGGAGGAATACTCTCGGTCGCGGCCCGCGTACTGATGAGGCGCCCGGGGACGGGCGAGTGGAGGTGCTCGCGTGAGCCTGTCGATCGTGAAGTCGGTCCTGCCGACCGGTGTCATCGAGATCGCCCCGCGGGGTGAGATCGACGTCGACACCGCCTACGAGGTACGTGAGGCAATCGCCGAGGTGCTGGCCAAGGGCCGGCCCGCTCGGATCGAACTCAATATGCGACTTGTCACCTTCATCGACTCCGTCGGGATCAGCGCGATGGTCGCCGGCTTCCAGACCGCCGAGGTCAGTGGCGTCAAGCTGATCGTCACCGAGCCGAGCCGGTTCGTGCACCGGCAGCTCTGGGTCACCGGCCTGCTGGGTCTCTTCGGCGCCCCGGAGCCGTACTTCGCCGGTACCGCCACCCCCGAGGTGCTGCCGGGCGCCTGACCGCACCCCAGTCGGCACGGATGCCGTCCGGCCTGGGACGTTGCCAGTCCGTCTCCGGTACGGCACGATCGTGCGACCGACGACGGTCAGGAGGCCCGGTGGTCCGGCGGGAGAGCTTCAGCTACACGGTGCAGGCGCGCTGCTCACGGGCGGACGCGGTGGCGCTGCTGAGCGATCTGTCCCGGCAGCAGGAGTTGCATCCCCTGATCGTCCGGGTGCGGCGGTTGCCGGCCCGGCCGGGTGCCCTGGCGAGCTACGCGATCACCGACCGGCTGGAGTTGGGGCCGCTGCGGTTCCCGGTCACCTACCAGGCCGATGTCCTGCTGGTCGGCGACGACGAGATCGTGACGGTGGCCCGGCAGCAGCCCGGCACCACCGTACGCAACCACACCCGGCTCCGGGTGGAGGGTGACCTGCTGCGGATCGATGTGGAGATCACCCTCGCCGCGCCGGCGCCGTTGTTCGGCTACGCCTTCCGGCAGGCCCGCGCCGCGCACCTGGGGCTGGCCAGCCGGCTCGGTGCGGCGCTGGACGGCCGGGCCGGCGACGCTCCGTCGGCCGGCTGACCCGGCCGGCGAGGATCGGCCCGTCGTCGGAGCCGGCCGTGCGGTAGGGCCTTCCCGGTGGCCCACCCGCCGGGCGGGCCACCGGGAACTGCTCAGATCATCGACAGGTGCACGTGGTTCGTGTGGTCGCTGGACGGGTCGCCGTTGCCTCCGCTGTACGCCTTCCACCCGCTGCTCGGCAGCCAGATCCGCTTGAACCAGATCACGTAGAGCACGCCGAGCCGGTCGGCGTTGCGGATGAAGTACGCGGCCAGGTTGTTGCCGTACGTCCGGTCGCCGCCACTGGCCACCCCGCCGAAGCCGCCCTTCTGGGCGGCGAAGTCACACGCCCGGCCCTTGGGGTGCTCGCCGGAGCCACTGGGCCGGTGGCAGGAGACGTACCGGGTGAATCCGGCCGCCTTGGCCTGGTTGAGGGCGTTGAGGGTGCGGGGGGTGATGCAGCCGTTGGCCGGGGTGGGGTCGTTGACGCTGCACGACTCGGACGGCCAGGAGCCGTCGGAGTTGCGCGGCGCGCCCTTGGCGTTGCTGCTGGACGTGCCCTCGGAGCTGCCGGATTCGCGGGAGGTGGTGGCCGGCTTGTCGGCGGCGGCCACCTCCAAGGCGCGTTCGGCCTGATCCTTGCGCTTGCCCATGGTGGCGACCTGCTTGCGCTGCTCGGTGATCTCGCGGCTCACGGCGGCCCGGGTCCGGGTGGCCTGGTCGCGGGTCTCGATCATCGTGCGCAGTTCCTGGTCCTCCCGGGCCGCGACCGTCTCCAGCGCGGACGCGCGGTCCATGAAGCCACCCGGGCTGTCGCTGTTGAGCAGGGCGGACATCGGCCCGAGGCGGCCGGTGCGGTAGGCCGCGCCGGCGATCTGACCGACCTTGGCGGTCTGCACGACCAACTGCGCCTCGATGGTCTTGAGCTGGCCGTCCAGCTCCTGCTGGCGCTTGGTGGAGCGTTCCAGGGCGGCCTTCGCCTCGAGCCAGCCCTTGCTGGCCGCGTCGAGCTGGGCCCGCAACGCCGGGGTGCCGCCCTCGTCGTCGTCGCCGGGGGCGGCGAGCCGGGTGGTGGGCGCGGCGACTGCCGGTGCGAACGGCGTGGACGACACGCCCAGGGCGAGCGTCACGACGACCGCGGCCAGTAGCCGCGCGGTGGTGCGTACGTGCATGCGAATGTCCTTCCGTCAGCCGCCGACCGGGTTAGCTGACGGGTTCGGGACGGAAGATCCCTACCGCTGACGCGGATGCACCCCAGGAACATGGTTCCCCGGTTCGCCCTGGTGGGCGATTAGGCGGCGGCCACCGCCGGCGCCGGTGGGCGCCGCCTGGCGGAGGCCGGGGCCGAGCCTACCGGTACGGGTGTGACACCTGGCTACCTCGTGACTGAGGGTACGAGAGTGAATACTATTAAAGGGGGCAAATCAGATAAAAACCGGCGCGATTGATCCGGTGCAGCCCGTCGGGCGGCACCCCGACCGGTCCCGATGCCGCTCCGTCCGCCGGGTGGTGGATCGAGGTGAACGAACCGGCTCCAGGGTCACCAGTGGGACGGGCCGCAGGCGCCGGGGGCTGTGCCGGGCTCGATCTGGAGGGTGGCGTGCTCGATGTGGAAGTCCTCCCGCAGGGCGTCCCGGGCGGCGGCCAGCACGGTGCCGGCCTCGGCGTCGGGGGCCATGGTGAGGTGTGCCGAGGCGACGTCCATGCCGGAGGTGAGTGTCCAGACGTGCAGGTCGTGCACCTCGGCAACGCCGGGCACGGCGGTCAGCCGGTCGTGGACGGCGGTCACCTGAAGGTGTTCCGGGGCGGCCTGCACCAGGATGCGTACCGCCGCCCGCCCGAGTCGCCAGGTGCGGGGCAGGATGAACACACCGATCGCCACGGCGACCACCGGGTCGGCCCACCACCAGCCGGTGCCGGCGATCAGCAGCGCCGCCGCGATCACGCCGAGTGAGCCGAGCAGGTCGCCGACCACCTCCAGGTACGCCCCGCGCAGGTTGAGGCTCTCCTTGGCGCCCTCGCGCAGCAGGACGAACGCGATGATGTTGGCGAGCAGGCCGAGCACCGCCACCACCAGCATCGGGCCGGCCAGCACCTCGGGTGGCTCGCCGAATCGGCGGACCGCCTCGATCAGCACGTAGACCGCGACGCCGCTGAGCAGGACGGCGTTGGCCAGCGCGGCGAGCACCTCCAGTCGGTAGAGGCCGAAGGTGCGCTGCGGGTCTCGTGCGGCCCGCCGGGTGGCGGTGATCGCGGCCAGGGCCATCCCGATGCCGAGCACGTCGGTGAACATGTGCCCGGCGTCGGAGAGCAGGGCCAGTGAGCCGGTGCCGAAGGCGGCCACCGCCTCGACCACCATGAACGCGGCGAGCAGCCCGAACGCCGCCCAGAGCCGGCCGCGGTGCCGGTGCGCGGCGTTGCTGATCGCCGCGCTGTGGTCATGACCTGCACCCACGTCCACACCTTCCGTCGTCGCCGCGGACCCGGTCCAATCTATGCTCACATCGCTATGTATGCAAGTGATGGTTCGACCTCCGGCCAGGTCGGCCGGCGGCGTCCACGGGCCGGCTCCGGGTCAGCTCCGGGTCAGCTCCCCTGGTCGGGGTGACGGGCCTGCCGGCGAGTCAGGCCGTCGGCTCGATGGTGGTGAGGCGCTGGGTGGCCCGGGACAGCGCCACGTAGAGCGTCCGGACCCCGGAGCCCGGGTCGGCCCGGATCTCGCCGGGGCAGACCAGCACCACGCCGTCGTACTCCATGCCCTTGGCCTGGAGGCTGGTCACCACCTGGAGCCGCGCCCCGCCCCGGTCGCCCAGCCAGCCGGCGACCTCGTCCCGGCGGGGCACCGGCGTGATCACCCCGACCGTCCCCGCCACCTCGGCGAGTAACGCGTCCACCGCGTCCGCCGTCGCCGCGGCCAGCTCCGCCGCCGGCACGCGCAGCGCCACCGGGTCCACCCCGGTGGAACGTACCGCGCTGGGCAGCTCCAGATCGGGGTAGAGCCGGCGGATCTCCGCCGCCGCCACCGCGAAGATCTCCGCCGGGTTGCGGTAGTTGGTGGAGAGCGTGAACCGGTGCCGACGCCGCCGGCCCAGCGCCTGGTCCCGGGCCCGGTCCAGCTCCTCCTGGTCGCCCGTCCAGGCGGTCTGTGCCGGGTCGCCCACCACCGTCCAGGAGGCGAGCCGACCGCGCCGGCCGACCATGCGCCACTGCATCGGCGAGACGTCCTGCGACTCGTCCACCACCACGTGCGCGTAGTCCCGGTAGTCCTCCGGCCGCTCCCGGGCCGCCGCCCGGGCGGCGCGCTGCCGCTCACCGAAGGTGCTCAGCTCCCGTACCCCGCCGGCCAGTTGGAACGGATCCCGGTGGGCCTTCCTCGGTCGTACCGGCTTGCCCAGCAGGGCGTCCAACTCGTCGAGCAGGGCGATGTCGGCCACCGTCAGCCCTTCGGCGTCCAACGACCGGTACGCCCCGGCCAGCAACGTGATCTCCGCCCGGGAGAGGATGCCGGCCGCGTACCGGTGCAGCCGCTCCGGGCGGGCCAGCCAGCCCAGCACGTGCCGGGGATGCAGCCGGGGCCACCACGCCTTGAGGAACTCCCGGAACTCCGGCCGATCGATGATCTCGTCCTCGAAGGCGCGTTGCTCGGGCAGCCCGGTGACGGCCAGTCGGCGGGCCTGTGTGTACAGCGCGGCGAGCACCCCGTCGAAGCCGACCCGGCGGACCTCGTTACGGCGGGCGCCCCGGTGCAACGCCCGGTCCCGGATGCGGTCCAGTTCCCGTCGCTCCAGCCGCAGCAGCGCCCCCCGGTAGAGCAGCCGCAGCTCCTGCGGGCCGTCCGGCACCGCGTCCCGGGCCGCCCGCTCCAGCACCCGACGCATTCGCAGCGAACCCTTCACCGCCGCCACCTCGGACTCGTCGGTGCGGGTCGCCGACATGCCGGGGAACAACGAACCCAGCGAGTGCAGGGTGGCGGTCTCCTCACCCAGCGAGGGCAGCACCGAGGCGATGTACTCCACGAAGACCGTCGACGGACCCACCACCAGGATGCCGCCGCCGGCGTACCGGCTGCGGTCGGCGTAGAGCAGGTACGCGGCCCGGTGCAGGGCCACCGCCGTCTTCCCGGTGCCCGGCCCACCGGAGACGATCGTGACCCCCGAACCGGGGGAGCGGATCACCTCGTCCTGCTCCCGCTGGATGGTGGCGATGATGTCCCGCATGCCGCGCCCGGTCGCCCTGGACAGGGTCGCCAGCAACGCGCCGTCGCCGACCACCGCCATGTCCGGCGGCGCGGCCTCCGGGTCGAGCAGCTCGTCCTCGATCCGGGTGACCTTCTCGACCGACGAGCTGATGGTGCGCCGCCGTACCACCCCCAGCGGCTCCGCCGGGGTGGCCCGGTAGAAGGCGGCGGCGGCCGGAGCACGCCAGTCGACCACCAGCGTCTCGGCGTGCTCGCCCCGCACCCCGAGCCGCCCGACGTGCAGCACCTGCCGGTCGCGCAGGTCCAGCCGGCCGAAGACCAGCCCCTCGTGTTCGGCGTCCAACAGGTGCCGGCGCTGGGCGGCGTGGAAGACCATCGCGTCCCGCTCCACCAGCGCGCCGAAGTTGCCGACCCGGGCCAGCCGGTAGCCGTCCCGCTCGGCGCGGACGGCCGAACGGCGCAGTTCGGCGAGCCGGGCGTACACCCGGTCGAGATGCCGTTGCTCGGCGGCGATCTCCTGTTCCAGGGTGGTCTGATCGGTCAACGTACGGGCTCCTGTGCGACGGCGGCGGCCGGGCACGGGTGCGTGCCAGGCGGAATGAGGGTACGGGCAGCCGCCCGTCCCGCGTCGGGGCGATACCCGTCCCGCGACCTCCACCACCCCGGACGACCCGGGCGACCCGTCGGTCGCGCGCCGTATCCCGGCGGGGTGCGCCGGGCGGGACGGCTGTCCCGGCGCGTCCCGGCGGGGTGGCCCGACCGGTCGGCGGCGGTCGAGCGCGGGGTGCCGGCGGGGTGGCCCAGCCGGTCGGCCGGCGGGCGGGCGCGGGGTGCCGGCGGGGTGGCTCAACCCGTCGGGTGGCCGGCGGTGGCGGGGTGGCTCGGTGTGTCGGCGGGGCGGCGGGGGCGGGGCGGCAGGCCGGCGGGGGTGGCGGTCAGCACCCGGTGGAGCACCCCGGCGAGGGCGGCGTTCACCTCGTCCGGGCGTTCCATCATCAGCATGTGCCCGGCCCCCGGGCAGACGGTCAGCTCGGTGGCCGGCAGCGCCGCCGCGATCGACTCGGCGCACGGCGGCGGGGTGAGCCGGTCCCGGTCGCCGACCAGCGCCGCCGCCGGCAGGTGCGCCAACGCGGCCAGTGTGGCCAGCCGGTGCTGGGTGCCGATCGAGGCGCGGAAACCGCCGATCGAGCGCAGCGAGGCGCGGGCCACCGCCGAGGTGACCAGGCGGATGTCGGCCCCGGAACAGCGGTCGCCGAAGAGCATCCACCGGATGCTCGGGGCCAGGGCGCGCAGCAGCGGTCGGGGTGGCCGCCACGCGCCGCACCGGGCCAGCATCCCGGCCCCGGTGGTCTCGGCGATCCGGATCAGCCGGGCGATCCGTGGCGACAACCCGTATGCGGTGTGGGTGTGCCCCTCGGCGGTGGTGGAGACGAAGACCAGGCCGACCGTCCGGGCGGCGAAGTGGGCCGGGTGCCGGTGGGCGTACTCCATCACCGTCATCCCACCCATCGAGTGCCCGACGAGCACCACCGGACCGGCCGGGGACACCTCGTCCACCACCGCCGCCAGGTCGTCGCCGAGCTGGGCCAGGGTCGCCGTACGCAGCGCCATGCAGCTGGACCGCCCGTGCCCGCGCGCGTCGTAGCTGACCACCCGGATCCGGTCGCCGAACCGGTCCCGCAGGTCGGCGAGCTGCTTGTGCCAGGCCCGGCCGTCCAGCGTCCAGCCGTGCAGCAGGATCACGGTGACCTCGGCATCGGGCGGCCCGCTCACCTCGACGTGCAGTCGTACCTCGTCGGGCAACCGCAACTCCCGCTGATCCGGCATCGCCACCTCCCCAGGCCGCCCGGAACCCATTCACCGGCGTAACCCGGCGGTAACACACCGGCTACCCGACATGAGACCACGCCAACCGTGGTGGTGAGAAGATTCCCGACCCGCCTGCGCGGGGTCGGCCCGGCGACCAGGCTGGGGGCATGCCGAGTTCATCGGCCGGAGCTGCCCGGACGCCCCCGCCGTCCCGGGCGGTGCCCGGGGGAACCTCCCGGACGCCCCGGGCTGCCCGGACGCCCCGGACGGCGGTGGCCGAGCTGCTCACCGGCAACCGTCGCTTCGTCAGCGGCCGGCCCATCCACGGGCACGACGTCACCGCCGCCGCGGCCGTCGCCTCCGGTGACCAGCAGCCGTACGCGGTGCTGCTCGGCTGCATCGACTCGCGGGTGCCGCTGGAGGCGATCTTCGACCAGACCTTCGGCTCGATCTGCGTGATCCGGACCGGGGCGCACGTGCTGGACCGGGCCGTCCGGGGTTCCATCGAGTACGTGGTGGACCAGCTCGGGGTGACCCTGGTGATGGTGCTCGGGCACGAGCGGTGCGGTGCGGTCGCCTCGACGGTCGAGAGCCTGCGCACGGGACGGCGGCCGGGCGGGGATCTGGGGTACGTCGTCGACCGGATCGCCCCGGCGGTGACCGAGGTGGGCCCGCACCATCCGGCCGTCCACTCGCTGGCGGTACGTCGGCACGTGTGGCGTACGGTGCGGGCGTTGCGCGCCGACGACCTGCTGGCCGGCCCGGTCGCGGCGGGCGAGGTCGACGTGGTCGGCGCCCTGTACGACCTGGACACCGGCGAGGTCACCCTGCTCGACCGCTGACGACGACCACCCCGCCGCCCGGCACCCCACCACACGCGGAACCGCCCGCCGGGGTGACCCGACGGGCGGTTCCAGGTGTGGCTCGGTGGAGGGCTCAGCCCTCGAAGACGCCGGCCTCGACGAGGCGCTTCTCGGTCTTGTCCCAGCCGTCGCCCGGGTGGGCGGCGGCGAGGTTGTTGATCTCGGCGCGGATCTTGGCGGCGTGGCCGGCGGTGGCCAGCACCCGGATCTCCTCGACGAAGGCGTCGGAGTCGGTACGCAGGTGCGCGGTCTTGCCGTTGGTCAGGTTCCGCACGTAGGCGTGCTTGCCGCCGTTGAGCGGGATGAGGTACTTGAACTCGCCCAGCACGCTGAGGGCGCCACCCTGGCCAGCCTGGCCGGCCCGGACTGACGCGCGCGCGGTCTTAGAGGTGTTGCTCGCCACGGAGATGCTCCTTGCAAGACGTACGGGAGGACGGGGACCGTCCGGGGGCTGTAGCGGGGACGCCCGGGTGAGCCTCGGCCCGCGAAGTTGTGCGACGGCGCAGAACCGCCCAGAGAAATATACACGACCACGATGCCTGGCAGCTCACCGTGCCCGTCGGAGAGCACAACCCGGGTCACCGGTCCGGGTATTTCCCGACGGCGAATTTTCCGATTCCCTGGCGCACCATCCGTCACAGGAGTCATCATGTGTGGCAACAGCCACTCGGGTGGTCGAGGTCGTAGGGGAAGACGCACCTCGCTCTCCGGGAGGTCACCGTGCCAACGCGTGGCGTCGTATACGTCCACTCGACCCCGCTCGCCGTGTGCTCACACGTCGAGTGGGCGATCGCGCGCGTCCTCGCCGCGCCGGTCAACCTGCACTGGACGGCCCAGCCCGTCGATCCCGGCGCCCGCCGGGCCGAGTGCGGGTGGACCGGTCGCCCGGGGACGGGTGCCGAGCTGGCCGCTGCCCTGAGGCAGTGGCCCATGACCCGTTTCGAGGTGACCGAGGAACCCAGCGTGGGCGTGGACGGCGAGCGCTTCATGCATGTTCCGGGCCGGGGCCTGTTCCGGGCCGCGGTGGGTGCGGCCGGTGACATCCAGCTCGGCGAGGACCGGCTGCGCAGCATCATGGCGTCGGTCCGCCCCGAGGCGCTGGCGCACGCCCTCGACAAGGCGATGGGCACCGCGTGGGACGCGGAGCTGGAGCCCTACCGGCACGCCGGTGACGGCGCACCGGTGACCCTGCTCACCCGGGTCGGCTGAGCACCGCCGGCCAGCCGGACACCTGGTCGGGGACGGGCACGCCCCACCCACCCGCCTGACCTGTCGGGTTGCCGCTGATCTCCGGCGCGGGTTGGATGGGCCGGGTGTCGATCTCCTCGCGACGTGCCGGCATCGCCGTCGCCGCCCTGACCACGCTGCTCGCCTCCGGATGCGCGGGGGAGGGACCGGCCCCTTCGCCGGCCCTCTCCGGAGCCGTCCCGACCGCCGCCGCCTCCACCGCCGGCGACCCGGCCGGTCGCGCCGCCGCGCTGGCCGGCACGCTCGGCGACGAGGACCTGGTCGGCCAGGTGCTGATGCCCTACGCGTACGGCAGCTCGGCGACGACGGTGACGCCCGGCTCGGCCGCCGGCAACCAGGCCCTCGGCGGCGTCGACACCCCCGCCGAGATGATCGCGAAGTACCGGCTCGGCGGGCTGATCCTGGTCGGCTTCAGCGCCGACGACCCCACCTCCGGCAACCAGTCCACCACCAACGTCGACAACCCGGCCCAGGTGCGGGAGCTGACCACCGGGCTGCGGGAGGCCGCCGGGAAGCTGGCCGCCGGTCCGGCCCCGTTCCTGGTCGGCACCGACCAGGAGTACGGCGTGGTCACCCGGATCACCGACGGGGTGACCACGCTGCCCAGCGCGCTCGCCGCCGGGGCGGCCGGCGACCCGGCCCGTACCGAGGCCGCCTGGCGGGCCGCCGGCACCGAGTTGGCGGCGATGGGGGTGAACCTGGACTTCGCCCCGGTCGCCGACGTCCTCGCCACCCGCAGCACGGTGATCGGCTCGCGGTCCTTCGGTGCCGACCCGCAGCGCGCCGCCGCGCAGGTCACGGGCGCGGTCCAGGGGTTGCAGAGCGCCGGGGTGGCGGCCAGCGTCAAGCACTTCCCCGGGCACGGGCTCAGCGCCGCCGACTCGCACGAGGAGGTTCCGGTGGTCGGCCAGTCCCGGGCCGAGCTGGAGGCCACCGCCTTCCCGCCGTTCCGGGCCGGTATCGACGCCGGGGCGATGGCGGTGATGTCGGCGCACCTCGACGTCACCGCCGTCGACCCGGGCACTCCGGCCACCTTCTCCCACAAGCTGCTCACCGACGTGCTGCGGGGCCAGCTCGGCTTCCAGGGCGTGGTGATCACCGACGGGATGAACATGCCGCCGGCCAAGCGGTACCCGCCCGGCGAGGCGGCGGTGAAGGCCCTGCTCGCCGGCAACGACCTGATCCTGATGACCCCGAACGTCGGCCAGGCGTACGACGGGCTGCTGGCCGCGCTCCGTGACGGCTCGCTGCCCCGGGACCGGTTGGTGTCGGCGGTCACCCGGGTGTTGACCATGAAGTTCCGGCTCGCCGACCGGCCGACGCCGGCCATGTCCACGCTCGACAGCGCCCCGCACCGGGCCGCCGCCGCCGAGCTGGCCGCCGCAGCGGTCACCCAGCTGCGGGGCGAGTGCGGCACGAAGGTGTCCGGACCGGTCACCGTGACCACCTCCGCGGGACGGGACCGCACCCGGGCCGCGCTCACCGAGGCGCTGACCGCAGCGGGCGTGCGGGTGGTGTCGAAGGGCGGCACCCGGGTCCACCTGGTCGGCTACGGCGACGGCCCGAAGGACCTCGCGGCCGGCGCGGCGGTGACGGTGGCGATGGACACCCCGTACGTGCTGGAGAAGGCGACCTCGCCGACCCTGCTGGCCACCTATTCGTCGAGCCGGGCCTCGATGACCGCGCTCGCCGAGGTGCTGGCCGGCAGGTCCCGTGCGACCGGTCGCTCCCCGGTGCCGCTGACCGGGTTGCCCGCGACCAGTTGCACGGGCTGACCCCGAGCCCGGCGTGCCGCCCGATCCGGGGGAACCGGATCGGGTCCGGCTGACCGCAGCGTGGCCGGCCGCCGATGAGGATCGACGGCCGGCCACGGTTCACGCGGTGGCTGGTCAGCCCAGCGAAACCTGCTGGGCCAGCGCGGCCCCGCCGGATTCGAAGGCGGCCAGCAGCGACGTTGCGGTGCCTCCGCTGACCGGGACCGTCACGGTGACCCGGTCACCGGCGGCCATCCGCACGGTGTGCTCGCCCCGGGCCGTGTCGCCGTCCCAGGCGTACAGGTAGGCGGTGCCCGCCCGGTCGGCCTTGAGGGTGACCTGCACCCCGTCGGTCACCCGCTGTGCCGCGGTCAACCGCAGCGCCGAGTTCTTCAGCCGGGGCACGGCGGCCGGTGCCACCCCGTCCGTAGCCGACTGGGCGACGGTCTGCGGGCTGTGCACGCTGCGGGCGGAGGTGTCCGGGAAGACCGGCGTGCTGGGCTGCCGGGCCGCGGGCTGGTAGCCGGGCAGGGTCGCCAGGCCGTAGCGGTACGGGTCGGCCCGGACGCCGGTGAAGGTGGACCAGCCCAGCCGGGACTGCGAGCTGAGATCCTGGGTGTCCGAGTCGTAGACCAGCACGTTGAAGCCCATCCGGGCCGGGTCCACCGCGTCGGGCAGCACCGAGAACGGGATGCTCGTCTCGATGGTGTAACCGGTGTACGGCGAGCTGACCTTGCTGACCACTGTCATCCCGGGTGCGGTCGTGGCCCCCGGCCCCTGCCGGTTGTCGGCGTCGCGCTGCCAGCACGGCGGGTCGCCGTTGGCCGGGTCGTCGGTGACCGGGAAGATGCCCGCCTTGAACGCCGTGGAGGTGTCCGCCGAGTTCCCCTTCGGGTCGACGATGATCTCCACGCTGTCGGTGCGGCGCTGCCGCTTGCAGTCCTGCGGCACCACCTTCTTGCCGAGCACGTCGTCGGTGACCTGTACGAACACCTTCAGCGCGGTGGGGGTCCAGGCGATCCGGCCGGTCGCCGAGGCGTCCTGCGGGGTGGTGGCCTGCCCCTCCCAGATGCGGGAGAAGTTCAGCTCCGGGCCGGAGTACTCGCCGGGCGAGGCGACCCCGTCGACGGTGCCGTCCCCGGCGGCCGGGATCTCGGTGGTCGGCACGATCTCCAGCGCGCCGGTCTCCACGGTGCTGCCGGCGGCGCTGGTGGTGGTGATGGTGATGCCGTAGTCGCCGTCCGTGCCGCCCTCGTTGGCGGTCGGCAGGGTGGCGGCGGTGTTGGTGACGGTGAAGGTGACCGCCCCGGTGGCGCCGGGGGCCAGGTCGGCGTAGCTCTTGGTGGCCGCGTCGGCGGTGAAGCCGGCGGGCAGGCCGAGAGCGACGGTGCCGCTGCGGGTGGTCGTACCGTGGTTGCGCAGGTCGATGCGGACCGACCGCTGCTGCCCGGAGCCGATGGTGAGCACCGGCTTGATCAGGGTGTCCAGCTGCGGGTATCCGCCGTCGCCGGCCCAGTCGCGGAAGATCCCGACCTCGGGCAGCGGCTCCAGGGTGCCGCGTACGTCGGCGACCACCCGGACCGCCCGGTCGGTGCGCCCGACGCCCTGGCGGGCGGTCAGGGTCGCGCCGAGGAGTTGCTGCTGGTTGGTGGCGGCGTCGGCCGGGACGATGACGGTGAACTTCCTGGTCCGCTCCTTGCCCGCCGGTACGTCGTTGTTCAGCACGCCGGAGCCCTTGGCCTTCCAGCCCGCCGGCAGCCGCAGGTCGATGCGGGCCTTGACCAGGGGCCGGTTGCGCGGGGCGCGCAGGTGCGCGGTGACCTCGACGGTCGAGCCGGGGGCGAGGTCGAACCGGTCGGTGGTGAGGTACAGCTCGGTGCCCTTCGGCAGGGCGCCGGCCACGGGCGGCAGCACCGAGCCGCGCAGGATCGCCTCGGGGGAGGTGTCCGCCGGGTCGTACGGGACGCGGCTGTCGATCAGGGTGTAGAAGTCACAGCGGATCTGGGCGGGGTTGGTGGGGGCGGCGGCGGTGCCGGCCCAGCCCTGGGTGACGTACTCCCGGCGGGCGTCCACCTCGATCTCCGCCCAGGTCTTCCCGCTGGCGCTCGGGGTGCCCTCCCAGACGCCGAACACCTGGTCGGTGGGGACGGTCGGGGTGAAGCTGGTCGCGCACTGCGGCCCGGCCGAGGAGGTGCCGGTGCCACCGGAACGCAGGAACTTCGCGGCCCGGAACGGGGCGAGGCCCTCGGCGCTCAACTGCTCGGGGAAGGCGGTCGGATCGGCGGCGGCGCGGAACGCCTCGGCGGCGAACCGGGCGGCCTGCTGGTGGTTGCCGTGGTTGCCCGGGGTCGGCGACGGGTTCATCGTCATGATGATCTCGGGCTTCGTCGTCCGGATCACCCGGACGATCTGCGCGAGGGTGTCGTCGTGCCCCCAGATCTGCTCGGACAGCGGGGCGGAGGCGGTGTACCAGAAGTCGACCCGGTCGAGGTTGTAGAGGTTCTCCACGCCGGCCTTGCCGATCGCGGTGCGTTCCTCGCGTTCGCGGATGATGCCCAGCGGCGGGCCCTCCTCGAGGCCGACGGCGTTGCCGCCGCCCTCGCCCCGGGTGATGGTGACGACGCCGGCCTTGGCGCCGTACTTCTCCTTCCACTGGCCCAGGGTGGCGAGGCTGCCGGCCTCGTCGTCGGGGTGGGCGCTGACGAACAGCACGTCGAGGTCGACGGCCTTGGCCGGGCGAACGTCAGCCGGGGCGGCGACGGCGGTGGCAGGTGCCCCGGCGAGGGCCAGGGCGAGCGCGGCGGGTAGCAGGAAACGCTTGGTTCGCATGCAGATCCTTCCGTAACCAGGACGTCCGGACAACGACCGTCGTCGTCGGACGCGGGGCGTCGACGAGGGGTCGTGGTAGGACGGTGAGGCGGTGGGACGGGAACGGTGGGCGCCGATGGGCGCGGGATCACCGGGTGCGGCAGCGGTACGGGTGGCCGTACACACTGGAAGGCCTTCGCTCGGTGACGCTAGGGACCGGTGCGGCGGCCCGTCAATGCTTTGCAAGGTCTTTCTTTCTTTTCGAAAGAAATAAAGTCGAGGGGGAAGTGGCGATCCCGTGCTTATCGGGCCGTCAGCCTCGACTCGGACACAGACCCCATCTGCGGACGTCTCCGCTGCTCCAGGCCCCCGCGTCGGGGGGACCGAGACGGATTCGTTACTTGACTCTTTAATTCGTTCGCCGTAGGAAGGAAGTGTGACAGACGTGGTGACGCCACCAACGAGCCCGGTGAGCCGGGAGCGGTCGAAGGAGATCAAGCGGCTTTCCGTGATCTCCACCGCCCGCCAGGTCCGGGTGCTCTCCCGGGCCGAGCTGACCGAGCTCACCGGCCTGAGTCCCGCCACGCTCACCCCGCTCGTGCGCGACCTGATCGCCGAGGGGTACCTCATCGAGCGGGGGCCGGGCGCCTCGCGGGCCGGCCGACCCCGGGCGATGCTGGAGTTCAACCCCCGGGCCGAACTGGTCGCCGCCGTGTCGCTGGAGCCGTCCCGGATCAGCTGCGAGATCGCCGACAGCGACGGCGCGGTGGTCGCCCACCGCGCGGTACGGCTCGCCGGCGACATCGTCGACACCATCTGCCGTTCGGTGCCGGAGCTGGCCGGGGAGGGTCTGCCCGCGCTGCGCGGGGTGGCCATCGCCGCGCCCGGTGTCATCTCCGGCGGCGCGGTCCGGCTCGCCCCCTCGGTCGGCCTGGTCGAGGGTCGCCCGATAGGGGAGTCGGTCCAGCGGCGGCTCCGGGTGCCGGTGGTGGTGGACAACGACGTCAACCTGATGGCGGCCGGTGAACACGCGGCCGGGGCCGGCACGGACGTCGCCGACCTGCTGCTGCTGCACGTCGCCGACGGCATCGGGGCGGGTCTGGTGCTCGACGGTCAGGTCCGCCGGGGTGCCCGGGGCGCGGCCGGCGAGGTCGGCTTCCTGCCGCTGGACCCGGCCGACCGGGGACACGACGGGATCGGCCCGTTCGAGGCGCGCTGGTCGGAGAACGCGATCGCCGAGCGGGTGGTCGCGCTGGCCCCCGGCCGACGCCCCGACTCACCGGTACGGGCGCTGGTCGAGCTGGCTGCCACCGACCCGCGCGCCGCCGACTACCTCGACGAGCTGCTGCACGCCTGGTCCCGGCTGATCGTCTCCTGTGTCTGCGTGATCGACCCCGGCCGGGTGCTGCTCAGCGGTGCCGCCGCCGAACTCGACGACGCCACCGTCGACCGGCTCCAGGGCCTGGTCAGCGCCGCCGCGCCGAGCACCACCGAGGTACGCCGGGCCGTGCTCGGCGACCGGGCCGTGCTGCACGGCGCGGTCAGCTACGCCCTGTCCGCCGCTGCCGCCGGGCTGCCCACCCTGCTGCCGGCCCCCTGACCTTCCTGCCCGAACGAACCCAGTTCCCCCACATCCCTCGGAGGTACCCCATGAGACGTCGACTCTTCCTTGCCGGAGCGCTCGCCACAGTCCTCGCCGCCGGCACCGCCTGCGGCGGCGGCTCGGACGACACGGCCGCCGGTGAGACGGAGAAGCTGACGATCTACACCGCCCGCGACAAGAAGGTCTCCACCTTCGTCGTGGACAAGTTCACCGCCAAGTACCCCGAGTACAAGGGGAAGGTGGAGATCCTCAACCTGGGCGCCCAGGAGATCCTGGAGCGGGTCCGGGCCGAGAAGGCCAACCCGCAGGCCGACGTCTGGTGGGGCGGCACCCAGCAGGGGCTGGCGTCCGGCGCCGGCGAGGACCTGCTCACCGCCTGGCAGCCCGCCTTCGCCGGCAAGATGGACGCCAAGTACAAGGACGCCGAGGGGCGCTGGTTCGGTGAGATCCTGCTGCCCGAGGTCATCATGTACAACAACAAGGCGCTCACCGCGGAGCAGGCCCCGAAGGACTGGGACGACCTGCTGAAGCCGGAGTGGAAAGACAAGATCGTCATCCGGGACGTGGCCGCCTCGGGCACCATGCGGTCGATCTACGCCGCGATGATCATGCGGCAGTCGCCGGACGGCAGCAACCCGCAGCCCGGCTACGACTGGCTCAAGAAGCTGGACGCCAACACCGGCGCGTACGCGGCCAACCCGGCCGACCTCTACCTCAAGCTCTCCCGCCAGCAGGGCACCCTCAGCGCCTGGAACCTTCAGGACATCCTGCTCCAGGCCAACCAGTCCAACATGCCCTTCGGTTACGTGATGCCGGCCTCGGGCGCCCCCGTGCTGGTCGACGGCCTGGCCGCGGTCAAGGGTGGCAACAGCACCGGCGCGCAGAAGTTCATCGAGTTCCTCTTCGACGACGCCCTCCGCGCCGACCTGGCCAAGGACTACTACCAGATCCCGGCCATCGAGATCGCCGAGCAGCCGGAGTGGCTGGCCCAGCTCAACCTGAAGCCGCTCGACGTCAACTGGGACGTGATCGGCAAGAACGAGACCGAGTGGATCAACCACTGGAACAGCCAGATCAAGAACAAGGGCTGACCCGATCGGGTGCCGGGGGCCGTCCCGCCCCCGGCACCGCCCGTTCCGCCCCCCGGCACCGCCCGTTCCGCCCGCGGGGCGACGGCTCGTCCGGACCCCGCCACCCGTCCCCGTGCCCACGGGCCCGGTCCCGCAACACCGCCCGCCCGGCCAGGTCCGGTACCGGATGAAGGAGAGGACATCATGATCGATGTCACGCTGGAGTCGGTGAGCAAGCGCTTCGCGCGTGCCGGCGACACCGCGGCCGTCGACGACGTCGACATCAGCATCGCCGCGGGGGAGTTCTTCACCCTGCTAGGCCCGAGCGGCTGCGGCAAGACCACCACCCTGCGGATGGTGGCCGGGTTCTACTTCCCCACCTCGGGGCGGATCCGGTTCGGCACCGAGGACGTCACCCACCGGCCGCCGAACAAGCGCGACACCGGCATGGTGTTCCAGAACTACGCCCTCTTCCCGCACATGTCCGTCGCGCAGAACGTCGCGTACGGGCTGAAGATCCGCAAGGTGGGTCGGGCCGAATCCGCCCGCCGGATCACCGAAGCGCTCGGTCAGGTCCACCTCGCCGGCTACGGCGACCGCCGGATCGACCAGCTCTCCGGCGGCCAGCAGCAGCGGGTGGCGCTGGCCCGTGCCCTGGTCATCCGGCCGCGTACCCTGCTGCTCGACGAGCCGCTGTCCAACCTCGACGCCAAGCTGCGCGAGGAGACCCGGGTGGAGATCCGGCGGATCCAGCAGGAGGCCGGCACCACCGCCATCTACGTCACCCACGACCAGGCCGAGGCGATGGCGATGTCCGACCGGATCGCCGTCATGGAGTCCGGCCGGGTACGGCAGATCGGCGCACCGCAGGAGATCTACCACCGCCCGGCGACGGCCTTCGTGGCCCGGTTCATCGGCCGCAGCAACGTGCTCGACCTGCCGGTGGTCACCGCCACGGCGGAGACGGTCACCGTGGGGCTGCCCGACGGCAGCGAGACCGAGGTGACCGCCCCCACCGGGCACGGCCTGCGCACCGGGGACACCGCCCTGGTCTCGGTACGACCCGAGCACCTCGGGCTCACCTCGGCCACCGAGGCCGGCGCGCTCACCGGCCGGGTGACCGAGGTGGAGTTCACCGGGATGGCCACCAACCTCGTCGTCGAGGTGGCCGGCGAGCCGGTGCAGGTCGCCGCGATCGACGTCCCGGCCGGAATCGCCGTCGGCGACCAGATCGGGCTGCGGCTGAACCGGCAGCGGATGTGGGTGGTGCGCCCATGAGCACCATTCCCGCCACGCCGAGCCCGGCCACCGTCGCGCCGGTGACGAAGGACCCGACCCCGCCGCCCGCCGAGCGCCCCCGGCGTGGCCTCAACGCCAACTCGCCCTGGTTCCCGTACCTGCTGGTCTTTCCGCTGGTGCTGATCCTCTTCGGCTACGTGGTGCAGCCGATGTTCGCCACCTTCGCCGAGAGCGTCGGGGTGGACGGGGTGGCCAACTACGGTGAGTTCCTCACCGGCACCGGCGTGGCCCGGTCGGCGCTGCTCACCTCGTTGATGATCTCGGCGGCCAGCGTGCTGCTCTGCGGGATCGTCGGCGTGGCGATGGCCTTCCTGCTCAAGCGCTTCTCCTTCCCCGGTCGCCGGCTGATCGAGGCGATCATCCTGGTGCCGGCGGCGCTGCCGCCGCTGATCGGGGCGATCTCGTTCCAGCTGCTCTACAGCGAGACCGGCATCCTGCCGCGCGGCCTGCAACACCTGCTCGGCACCGAGAACCCGGTGCTGCCGTTCACCGGCATCGGCGGGGTGCTGGTGGTGCACACCTTCACCATGTACCCGTTCTTCTACCTCGCGGCGTCCGCCGCCCTGGTCGGGATGGACCCGTCGGTGGAGGAGGCGGCCTACAACCTGGGCGCCGGTCGGGTCCGGGTCTGGCGCACGGTGCTGCTGCCGATGCTCACCCCGGCGCTGGTCTCCGCGTCGCTGCTGGTCTTCATGACGTCGCTGGCGTCGTACACCGCGCCGTTGCTGTTCGGGGTGGACCGGACGATGACCATGCAGATCTACATCAACCGCACCAACGGCGACCTGCCGATGGCCTCCACCTACGCGTCGGTGCTCGCGGTGGCCTCGGTGCTGTTCCTGCTCGGCATGCGCTGGTACGAGGGGCGGCGCAGCTACCGCTCCCAGTCCAAGGGCGTCGCGTCGCACCGCCGCGAGATCAGCAACCCGTTCGGCAGGTGGCTGGCGCTGACCGCCTCGGTGCTGGCCACCCTGGTCCTGCTCGCCCCGGTGGCGACCATCGCGCTGGTCGCCTTCTCGAAGGACGGCTCGTGGACCACCGAGGTGATTCCGTCGTCGTACACCGTGCAGAACTTCGTCACGATCTTCTCGGACCCCGAGGCGTACCGGCCGATCCTCAACTCGTTGCGGATGAGCGTGCTCGCCACGATCGGCTGCGTGCTGGTCGGCGTGCTGATCGCGTACGCGGTGCGCCGGCTCGACTTCCGGGGGCGGGGGCTGCTCGACGTCGCGGTCATGCTGGCCTGGGCGCTGCCCGGCACGGTGGTGGCGATCAACCTGATCTCCGCGTTCAGCACCGGCAACGCGTTCAGCTTCGGCCAGGTGCTGATCGGCACCTTCTGGATCATGCCGCTGGCCTATTTCGTGCGGTTCCTGCCGCTGGTGTTCCGGTCCAGCTCGGCGACGCTGGCCCAGATCGACCCGTCGCTGGAGGAGGCCGCCCGCAACCTCGGGGCCCCCTGGTGGCGGGCGTTCGGCACGGTCACCCTGCGGCTGATGCTGCCGGGCGTGCTGGCCGGCGCGTTGCTCGCCTTCGTCAACGGGGTCGGTGAGTTCGTCGCCTCGGTGCTGATCTACACCTCGGAGACCGCACCCATCTCGGTCGAGATCAACAACCGGATGTACTCGTTCGAGGTCGGTACCGCCGCCGCCTACGGCATGCTCCAGGTGGTGCTGATCTTCGTGGTGATGGTGTTCTCCGGTCGCCTGCAGAACGGCGGCCGGGCCACCCGGGAGGCGGCGAAGTGGACGGCGTGACCTGGCCGACCGGCGGCGGGCTGCTGCCCGCCGCCCGGATTCCCGGCGGTGAGCTGGCCGCCGTCGCCGCGGCGGCGGACTACGCGGTGCTGCCCGTCGGCGCCGTCGAGTGGCACGGCCCGCACCTGCCGCTGGGCACCGACCTGATCCTGGCCGAGGGCTTCGCCGCCGAAGCCGGCGGTCCCGGCAGCCCGGCCGCCGAAGCCGACGGCACTGTCAGCCCGGCCGCCGAGGCCGCCGTCGGTAGCGGGGCCGGCGGGGCCGCGTCGGTCGCCGGCTTCTCCGGGGATACGACCACCGGCTCCCCCGGGCCACGCGGAGTGCTCTTCCCGGCCGTGCCGTACGCGGCCTGCCCGGGGCAGACCCGACCCTGGCCGGGGACGGTGTCGATCCGACCGGAGATCGCCGTCGGCTACCTCGCCGACGTGATCGAGGGGATCGTCGCCGCCGGCTTCACCCGGCTGCTGATCGTCAACGGCCACGACGCCAACATGTCGACCGTCCGGGCCGCGATGGAGTGGGTCTCCGGCCGGCGTACCGCCAGCCTGCTGCTGGTCAACTGGTTCCAACTGGTCACCCCGGCGGAGACCACCGAGCTGTACGGGCCGTTGACCGCCCGTGGGCACGGTGGCGCGTACGAGACCTCCGGGGTGCTCGGGTTCGATCCCGGCGCGGTCCGGCTCGACGCCGTGGCCGACCTGCCGCCGAAGCCGAAGCTGCCGGTCGGCCACCCGTACGTGCTGGTCGAGTCCCGGCCCGACCCGTGGCAGGGCTGGTCGGGGCACATCTCGCTGGCCTCCGAGGCGGCCGGCCGCCAGGTCCGCGCCACGGCCGGTGAGCGGCTACGGGAGATCGTCGCCGCCTGGGTGGCCGCCCCACCGCCGGCCCCACCCACCGCCGACCCGCTCCCCGGCCCGACGGCGGGCGGGACGAACGGGGGAGCGGCATGAGCGCGGACCGGGGACTCGACATCGTCGACTTCCACCTGCACTTCCGGATCGGCACCGACGAGACGATCCACGCCTGCGAGGACGCCGCCGGGATGCACCCGGGCGGAGAACACGAGCGGGCCGTCCGCGCCGCCGGCTCCGCCCCGTACGCGAAAGCATGGCGGCAGGCATGGAGCTTCCCCGACCCCGAACCCCCCGCGCTGCGGTGGCAGGACGAGGCCGACCGCTGGGCCGAGGAGCTGCGCGCGGTCGACGTACGCCGGGCGGTCTTCGTCACCGGCGGCGGCAACGACACGGTCGCCGACGTGGTCGACCGTCACCCGGACCTGCTGCTCGGCTTCGCCCACCACGACCCGTACGGGCCGGGGGCCGCCGCCGAGCTGGAACGCGCGGTGACCGAACGGGGCCTGCGCGGGCTGAAGCTGTTCGCCCCGCTGCTGCGCGGCCCGTTGGACCACACCGACCTGGACCCGCTCTGGTCCACCGCGCAACGCCTCGGTGTGCCGGTGCTGATCCACATCGGCCACTACGGCAGCGCCGGCGGCCTGACCTTCGGCCGGTACGGCACCCCCGACGAGCTGGCCCGGATGGCCCGCCGCTTCCCCGAGCTGACCGTGGTGGTGCCGCACTTCGGCGTCCAGCACGTGCAGGATCTCTTCTTCGCCGCCTGGGGCTGCCCCAACATCCACGTCGACACCTCCGGCTCCAACCAGTGGGTGCGCTGGATGCCGTACAAGCTGACGCTGGAGGACCTCTTCCGCCGCTGCTACGAGACGATCGGCCCGCAGCGCATCGTGTACGGCAGCGACTCGTCGTGGTTCCCGCGCGGCTACGTCACCCGCTACCTCGACGACCAGCTGCGGGTCTGCCGCGAGCTGGGGATGCCCGACGACCACCTCCGCGCGATCTTCGCCGGTAACGCCGAACGGCTGCTCGGCCTGACCGACCGACCAGCCGAGAACCCGGGGCCCGGCCGTCGCGCCGCGCCCCGGCCCGGAAGGAAGTAAGGAACCGCCATGAGCGAGCTGACCACCTACCAGCGGCACCACCTGGCCCCCACCTACGACCACCACGTCGGCCACCTGTATCCGGCGATGGTCCGCGCCAGCCAGGCGCACGTGGTGATGCTGACCGAGCAGGGGCTGGTACCCGCCGAACGGGGCGCCCGGCTGCTGCGCGGGCTGGCCGCGCTGCGCGCCGACACCGCCCCCGCGCCGGCGTTCGACGGCACCTTCGAGGACACCTACTACCTGGTGGAGAAGAAGCTCGCCGAGGCGTGCGGTATCCCCACGTCCGAACTGGACGTGCAGATGGCCCGCAGCCGCAACGACCTGGACGCCGGGGTGTTCCGGATGCTGCTGCGCGGCCAACTGCTCGACGTGCTGGACCGGGTGCTGGCCACCGGCCGGACCGCGCTGGACGCCGCCGACCGCTACGCCGACGTGGTGATCACCGGTTACACCCACCGCCGGCCCGCCCAGCCCACCACCATCGGGCACGCCCTGGCCGGTTACGCCGAGGCGCTGGCCGGCGAGGCCGCCGCGTACGCCGACCTGATCGACCAGCTCAACGTCTCGCCGCTGGGCTCCTGCGCGTTCGCCGGCACCGACCTGGACATCGCCCCGGCCCGGGTGGCCGAGCTGCTCGGCTTCGACGGCCTGGTCACCAACTCGTACGAGGCGGTCGCCGGAGCCGACCACCTGGTCCGGGTCGGCACCCTCAACGCGCAGGCCCTGGCCACCGGGGCCCGGCTGGCCCGGACCCTGATGGACTGGCTGACCTGGCAGTGGGTCGCCACCCCCGGCGACTTCACCCAGGGCAGCAGCATCATGCCGCAGAAGCGCAACCCGGTGGTGCTGGAGCACCTGGTGTCGATGGCCGGCGCGAGCGCCGCCGACGCCGCGTCGGTGCTCAACAACGTCGGGGCCGCCTGGTGGGAGGACTCCAACAACGCCACCACCGACGTGCAGGTCCGGCTCTGGGACAGCAACGACCGGGCGGACCGGTTCTTCGCCCTGGTCGGCGGCTTCCTCGCCGAGCTGGAGCCGTTGAACCCGCCCAGCCGGGAGGAGATCGTCGCGTCCGGTGCCACCACCACCGCGGCGGCCGACGCGTTGACCCGGCACGGGGTGCCGTTCCGGGCCGCCCACTCGGTGGTCGGCCGGCTGGTCCGGGCCGGCGCGCCGGACACCTGGACCACCGAGGCCGTCCGGGCCGCCGCCGACGGGCTCACCGACCGGCTGACCGACGCCGCCGTAGCCGACCTGATCGCCGCCGCCGTGAAGCCCGACCTGGTGCTCGACCGGGCGCAGGTGGACGGGCCGGGGGCCGCCGCGGTCCGCGCCCAGGTCGGCACCCTGCGGGTCGCGTTCACCGGCGTCGCCGACCGCCTCGCCGCGACCCGCAGCCGGTTGGCCCGCGCCGACGAGGCGCTGGACACGGTCGCCGCCGAGGTGGCCGGCCGGTGAGCGCGCCGAGTGGGCGATCCGGTGTCCGTCCGCGTTCCCGTCCGGCAGGCGGGACCTCGTCCCGGGTCCGGCCGGCGGGCACGGTGGTGACGGGATGGTGGAACCGGTGAGCGTACGGTTGGCCGGCCGGGCAGCCACCGGCACCCACACCGACGAGCTGCTGCTCGGCATCGACTTCGGCGGGACCAAGATGGCGGTCGGGGTGGCCGACGGGGCCGGTCGGTTGCTCACCCACCGGCGGATCGCCACGCACGCCGAACGCGGTGCCCCGCAGGCGCTCGACCGGGCCCTGGCGCTTGCCGCCGAACTGGTCGCCGAGGTGGGCGGGCCGCTCGCGGCGGCCGGGGTGGCCTCGCCCGGGGTGGTGCGCCCGGACGGCATCGACCTGGCCCCCAACGTGCCCGGCTGGGAGCGGTTGCGACTGGCCGACGCCGTCTCCGACGCCCTCGGCGTGGCCCGGGTGGCGGTGGACAACGACCTCAACGCCGCCGCCCTGGCCGAGCTGCGGCTCGGTGCGCTGCGGGACGCCGACCCCGGGCTGGTCGTGGGCATCGGCACCGGCGTGGCGGCGGCCGTCACGGTGGGCGGCGCAGTCCTCGCCGGTCACCGGGGCGCGGCCGGTGAGATCGGCTACGCGGTGGCCGGCGGCCCGTGGCCCGGCACCATGCTGGAGCTGGACTTCTCCGGCCGGGCGCTGGACCGGCTCGCCGCCGAGCTGGGGGTGGCCGGGGACGCGGCCGGCCTGGCCGCTGCCGCCGAGCTGCCCGGGACGGCCCGGGACGCGCTCACCGCCCGGGTCGACGAGCTGGCCCGCCACCTGGTCACCTGCTGCCTGCTGCTCGACCCCCAGCGGGTGGTGCTGGTCGGCGGGGTGGCCGGCAGCACGCTGATCCGGGGGCTGCTCGTCGACCGGCTGGCCGAGGTGCTGCCGCACCGGCCGGAGGTGGTGCTGTCCCGTTTCGCCGACGACGCGGCGCTGCTCGGCGCGGTCACCCTGGCCCTCGAGGCGGTGCCGGCACCCCGCTGACCGGTCGGTCCGTGCGTCCGGCCCGCGAAGGGGGCGGGCCGGACGCACGCCGGACTCACTTCGGCAGGTGGACGCTCGACTTCGCCAGCTGGTAGGCCGGCAGCATCGCCTCGAACTCCTCGGTGTCCAGGCCACCGAGGGTGACCATCAGCCTGCCGGACCCGGTGGACACCAGCAGCGCCCGCTTGCGTTCGCCCTCCTCCGTCCAGGTGGCCTCGAACGCGTCCAGCGGGCCGGCCTTGGTCTTCCGGTACTGCTGCTCCTTCGGGCCGTCGAACGCGGCGAGGTACTTGTCCACAGCCTCCTGCGGGCTGAGCGGGGTGGCCGCCTCGATCTGCCAGATGCGTAGGAAGCCGATGTGCCCGGCCGGCTTCGCGTCGATCTCGCAGACCGGCACGGCCGGGCCGAGGGTGAACTCCTCCCTTCCGGCCGTCACCGCCTCGACCTTCCACTGGGCCGGTACCGAGAAGGTCATCGCCAGCTGGCAGGCGCTGCCCTCGGGGCCGACCGTGGTGGCGGCGGTGGCCGGGGCGACGTCGTCGTACCAGGGCGGGCCGGCGGCGACCGGCGCGGCGGTCGGGCCGGCCGACGGCGGGGGCGTCGCCTGCTCCGTCGTGGCCCTGGCGCAGCCGGTGGTCAGGGTGAGGGTGAGCGCGGCCAGCGCGGCCGTACGTCGGATCATCGGTTTCGGTCCCCGTCTGAGTTCTCACCGCCGGTGTGGCGGCCGACGGATGCTAGCCGACGGCGGTCGGCCGTGCTGCCCTGCCGGGCGCTCGACGGCCGCACCCGGTCACGGGTCGGCCGACCGCGCCGCGCACCCGGACGGCGACCGGATGCGTGGCGGGCGGGTCAGAACCTGGGCGGGGTGGGGCTGGTCGGGGTGAGGACGCCACCGGCCCGGGTACGGACGGCGTGTGCCGCCGCCGCGGCGTTGCGTACCACCTTGCCGGCGTCGTGGCTGACCATGACCCGGTTCTGCTTCACGATCCGGCCGTCGATGAGGACGGTGTCGATGTTGGCCGTGGTGGCCGAGCGGACCACCGTCGACTCCAGGTCACCGATCGGGGCGATGTTCAGGTCGTCCGCCCGGATCAGGACGATGTCGGCCCGCTTGCCGGGGGTGATCGACCCGGTCACCCCGGCGAGGCCCAGCGCCTTCGCGCCGTTGATGGTGGCCATCTCGATCGCCTGCCGGAACACCACGGGCGGCAGTGCGGCGGTGTCCGTGTCCACCCACGGGATGCCCAGGTTCCATGCCACGTTCATCGACTCGAACATGTTGATCGGGGCGAGCGAGCTGGCGTCGAACGACAACGAGACGGTGATCCCGGCGGCCAGCATCCGCAGGAGCTGGCCGTGGAAGCCACCGGCCGTGCCGAGCCGCAGTTCGGAGTGGACGGAGAAGCTGACCGGGGCCTTCGTCCGTACCATCGCCTGCCGGTCCGCCTCGTCGAACGGCAGGGCGTGGCAGAGCAGGAAGTCCGGCCCGAGGAAGCCCATCCGTTCCAGGTCGGCGGCGTGCACGGCGGTCGTCGGCCCCTGCCCGGAGTGCACCGAGACCGGGAGTTTCCGCTTGGTGACCTCCGCCATCTCGGCCAGGAAGGTCGGCATTTGGCCCGGCCCGCGCAGGTTCACCCCGAGGTGCACCAACCCGTCGAACGGCGACTTCCGGCCGAACCACGTCGACGAGACCCGGTCGATGTCGGCGAAGTCGATCGGCTGGGTGGCCGGCTGGCCGTCCCGGTGCCCGTACGAGTAGCGCGCCCGGACCAGGCCGTCGGCGTGGGCGTGCAGCTCCGCGTCGGCGTACTCCGGTCCGCGTACGTTGTGCGACCAGTTGTTGACGGTGGTGATGCCGGCGCTCGCGCACTCGACCAGCCCGAGTAGCACGCTGTGGTAGAAATCGTCCGGTTGATAGGCGGCGACCGTGGCCGACTTCGCCGCGAAGTACTCGAATCCAGTGGAGACGAAATTGCGGCCGAGCGCACTCCACATGTGATAGTGCGATTCCACGAAACCGGGCATCGCAATCATCTTCGACGCGTCGATGACCCGCGCGCCACGCGCCTTCAGTCCTGGGCCGACCTGGACGATCCGTCCGTCCTTCACCTCGATGTCGGCCTTGGCCTGGTTGCCGATGACGGGGTCGACGGAGACCAACGCCGCGCCCTTGATCAGGTAGTGTCCCCGCTCCGGTCGCCAGCCCGGCTGTCGGCCGGGCCGGTGCGGCCCGGGGGAGGCAGCGGCCGGAGCGGCGAACGCGAGCGGTGCGACGGTGGCGGCGCCGGCGGCGGCGAGCAGCGTGCGCCGACCGAGCAGATGCGCGGGAGCGGGCCGGCCACAATCGTCGAAAACTGTCGCTGTGTGGTCCTCGCCGTTCTCCGGCGTCGACTGTGAATGCGCTGTGTGAGGCATGCGGGAAAGCTAGGTACCAGTGATTTCCCGTGAATTACCGATCGGGTGGTATCAGATGAACGCGCTGGTCACGACCGGATGCTGGGAGCGGCGTCCAGCGGTCGCCACGCAGCGGTAGGAACTGCCTGCCGACCGTGACGCGGCGGGCTGCGCAGGCCGGACGCGGGCCGCGGTCGGACGGGCGTGACCCGGCGAACGAAGGGGCCCCGGCCGGGGCCCCTTCCGTCGTTCAGGGGCGGGTGAAGACGAGGGCCACGTTGTGGCCGCCGAAGCCGAACGAGTTGTTCAGGGCGGCGGGGACGTCCAGGTGGCGGACCTTGTTGGCGGCCACCTCCAGGTCGAGACCGTCGTCCGGGTCGTCCAGGTTGATCGTCGGCGGGATGACGCTGTCGCGGATGGTCAGGATGGTGGCGATCGACTCCAACGCGCCGGCCGCGCCGAGCAGGTGCCCGGTCATCGACTTGGTGGCGGTCAGCACCGGATGGTCACCGAGCGCCCGGTGCAGCGCCTTGATTTCGGCGAGGTCGCCCACCGGGGTCGAGGTGGCGTGCGCGTTGACGTGCACGATGTCGGACTTCGCCACGCCGGCGTCGGCGATCGCCTTGGCGATGGCCCGGATCGCGCCGGCCCCCTCCGGGTGCGGCTGGACGATGTCGTACCCGTCGGAGGTGATGCCCGCACCGGCGAGCCGGGCGTAGATGTGGGCGCCCCGGGCGACGGCGTGGTCGGCCCGCTCCAGCACCAGGATGCCGGCGCCCTCGCCGAGGACGAAGCCGTCCCGGCCCTTGTCCCACGGGCGGGAGGCCCGCTCCGGCTCGTCGTTGCGGGTCGACATGGCCCGCATGGAGCTGAACCCGGCGATCGGCAGCGGGTGGATGACCGCCTCGGTGCCGCCGGCCACCACCACGTCGGCCCGGCCGGCGCGGATCATGTCCAGGCCGAGGGCGATCGCCTCCGCGCCGGTCGCACAGGCGCTCGCCACCGAGTGCACCCCGGCCTGCGCGCCCAGCTCCAACCCCACCCAGGCGGCGGGGCCGTTCGGCATCAGCATCGGGATGGTGTGCGGGGAAACCCGGCGCGGGCCGGACGCCTCCAGGATGTCGTCCTGGGCGAGCAGGGTCAGGGCACCGCCGATGCCCGAGCCGACGCTGGCCCCCAACCGCTCCGGGTCCAGCCCGGAGTCGGCGAGCCCGGAGTCCGCCCAGGCCTGCTGCGCCGCGATGAGCGCGATCGCCTCGGAGCGGTCCAGCCGGCGCAGCTTGACCCGGTCCAGCACCTCGGCCGGGTCGACCGCGAGCCGGGCGGCGATCCGGACCGGGAGCTGGCCGGCCCACTCCTGGGTGAGCGGACCCACCCCGGAGCGGCCGGCGAGCATGGCGTCCCAGGTCGACGCGACGTCCCCGCCCAGCGGGGTGGTCGCGCCGAGCCCGGTGACGACGACGTCGACGCGACTCATATCAGGACTGCGCCTCGATGAAGCTGACGGCGTCCCCGACGGTCTTCAGGTTCTGCACCTCGTTGTCCGGGATCTTGACGCCGAACTTCTCCTCGGCGGCGACCACGACCTCCACCATGGAGAGCGAGTCGACGTCGAGGTCGTCGGTGAAGGACTTCCCCTCGGCCACGTCGTCCGGGTTCACCCCGGCGACCTCTTCGAGGATCTCGGCGAGGCCGGAGGTGATCTCGTCACGGGTCATTGCGGTTGGTTCCTCTCATCGGGGTTTGTTCTCCGCCGGATGGCGGCGCGCCGCGGTCGCCGACCGCGGCGGGTCTTCAGGGGCAGCGAACGACCTGACCTGCGTAGGTCAGCCCGCCGCCGAAGCCGAACAGCAGCACCGGGGCGCCCGAGGGCACCTCCCGCCGCTCGACCAGCTTGGACAGGGCCAGCGGCACGCTCGCCGCCGAGGTGTTGCCGGACTCGACGATGTCCTTGGCGATGATCGCCTGCGGGATGTTCAGCCGCTTGGCGATGCCGTCGATGATCCGCGAGTTGGCCTGGTGCGGCACGAACGCGGCCAGCTCCGACGGGTCGACGCCGGCCCGCTCGCAGGCCTGGAGGGCCAGCGGGGCCAGCGCGGTGGTGGCCCAGCGGAACACCGACTGCCCTTCCTGCGCGATGTACGGCCGCCAGCCTTCGATGCGTACCGCGTCGCTCTTGTCCGGTGCGGAACCCCACACCACCGGTCCGATCCCGGCCGGCTCGTCGCCGGTGGTGGCGGTGACCACCGCCGCGCCGGCGCCGTCGGCGAAGATGATGCAGGTCGAGCGGTCGGTCCAGTCGACGAAGTCGGAGAGCTTCTCGGCGCCGATGACGATCGCGTTGCGCGACGCCCCGGCCCGGATCGCGTGGTCGACGGTGCCCAGGGCGTAGGCGAAACCGGAGCACGCGGTGTTCAGGTCGAACGCGCCGGGGGCGGTGATGCCCAGCTTGGCGGCGACCCGGCAGGCCACGTTCGGGCTGCGGTCGATCGAGGTGCAGGTGGCGACCACCACCAGGTCGATGTCGGCGGCGGTGAGGCCCGAGTTGGCCAGCGCCTTGCCGGCCGCGGCGGTGGCCATGTCGGAGACCGTCTCGCCGTCGGCGATCCGCCGGCTGGCGATGCCGACCCGGTCCCGGATCCACTCGTCGTTGGTGTCGACGAACTGGGCGATGTCGTCGTTGGTCACCACCCGGGAAGGTTGGTAGTGCCCGAGGGCGAGGATCCGACTGCCGCTCATGCCTGGCCTCCGATGCGGGCGATGGGTTGGCCCGGCGCGACCGGGTCGTCGTGGTGGGCGAGCCACTCGGTGAGCGGGCCGCTGTCGTGGGCGGTCACCTCGACCGGCCCCTGCCGGGTGGCCACGTGCCCGAGCACCTCGCCGGTGCACAGGCCGGTGCCCTCGGTGAGGCCCTTCGCCGGGGTGAAGACGCCGACAGCGGGGGCGACGACCACCCGGGACCGGGGTGCCGGCCGGTGACCGGGCGGGCCGCTGTGCCGGGCGATCAGGTCCCGGGCGGCGGGCAGGTCGTCGGGGGTGTTCAGGGTGACGATCTCCGGTTTGCCGGTGGCCCTGAGCTCCCGCTTGACCAGCCCGGCGAGGGTGCCGGCCGGGGGGAGTTCGAGCACGCCGGTGACCCCCAGGTCGGCCAGCGTACGCATGCACAGGTCCCACCGCACCGGCGCGGTGACCTGCCGGACCAGCCGTTGGACCAGTTCCCGGCCGTGCTGGACGGGAGCGCCGTCGAGGTCGGAGAGCAGGATCCGGGCCGGGGCCGACGGGGTGATCCCGGCGGCGACGGCGGCCAGTGCCTGCTCGGCGGTGCCCATGTACGGGGTGTGGAACGCCCCGGCGACCTTGAGTCGGACGATCCGGGCCTTCGCCGGGGGTTCGGCGGCGAGCTTGTCCAGCGCGTCGAGCGCACCGGCGGCGACCACCTGACCGCCACCGTTGCGGTTGGCGGGGTGCAGGCCGTGGGTGGCCAGGGCGGCGAGCACCTCGTCCGGGTCGCCGCCGAGCACGGCGGCCATCCCGGTCGGTTCCAGGGCGCAGGCGGCGGCCATCTCCCGGCCGCGTACCCCGGCGAGGGCGATCGCCGTCTCGGCGGAGAGCACCCCGGCCAGCGCGGCGGCGGCCAGCTCGCCGACGCTGTGCCCGGCGACCAGGTTCACGTCGTGCAGGGGCAACTGCTCGGCCGCCAGCAGGGCCGAAGCCACCAGCAGCGGCTGGGTGCGGGCGGTGTCCCGGATCTCGTCGGCGTCCGCCTCGGTGCCGAGCCGTACCAGGTCGACCCCGGTCAGCGCCGACCACCAGCGCAGCCGTGACTCGGCACCGCCGAGGGCGAGCCAGGGTGTCAGGAAGCCGGGTTTCTGGGAACCCTGGCCGGGGGAGAGGACGGCGAGCACGTCTATGACTCTCCCCGATACCCCGGGGTAGCGCTGTGCGGGCTGACACCAAACCGCACTAGAACTATTGGAGGTTTCCCACAAATATCGGCGGTGATCGTCTGCCTACAGCTCGGTGCGCCGGTCACCCCGAGTCATTTCTGGTTCGGCCCGGGAACGCCGGCCGGGACGATCGGGTCGAGCCGGCCCACCGTCAGCGCCACCTGGAGGGCGAACGCGTCCCGGGGGGTCAGCGGTGAGAATCCGGTCACCTCGGCGATCCGGCGCAGTCGGTAACGCACCGTGTTCGGATGGACAAAGAGTGCCCGCGCCGCGCTCTCCAGCGTCCCGCCGGCGGCGAAGAAGGCGTCCAACGTCTCCAGCAGCTCCCCACCCGCGCGTACCAGGGTGGCGTACACGTCGTGGCGCAGCCGGCGACGGGCCTCGGCGTCCCCGGCGAGGGCCCGCTCGGGCAGCAGGTCGGCCGCCGGCACCGGCCGGGGCGCGGTCGGCCAGGCGGGTGCCGCCCGGTAGCCGGCCAGCGCCGCCCGCGCCGAGTCCGTCGCCTCGTCCAGACTGGGTACGGCGGGACCGACCACCACCGGACCCTCGCCGAACGCGGGAAGCAGCTTCTCGGTGGCGGTCATCGGGTCGGCTGCGCCACCGAGCACGATGACCAGCCGGTCGCCGTGCACGCCGCCGATCACCTCCACCCCGATCCGGCGGGCGTGCCGGTAGACGGTGTGCAGCACGGCGGCCACCTCCCCACCGGGGGACCGGCCCACCGCCACCGCCACCGGCGGCGCGTCCGCCCAGCCCAGCGCGGCGGCCCGACTGGCCAGCACGTCGGGCGAGTCGCCGCGCAGCAGGGCGTCGACCAGCAGTGCCTGCAACCGGGCGTCCCAGGAGCCACGGGACTCGGCGGCGCGGGCATAGACCCGGGCGGCGGCGAAGGCGATCTCCCGGGAGAAGCGCAGCACCGCCTCGCGCAGCTGCTGCTCCTCACCGGGCGCGGCCAGGTGCGACACCTGCTCCTCGACCACGTCGATGGTCACCTTGACCAGCGCCACCGTCTGCTGGAGGCTGATCGACCGGGCCAGGGCCAGCGGCGCGGCGGCGAACACCTCGTCGGACACCTCCTGGCTACTGTCCGTGGTGCCGCCGCCGGAGCCCAGCCACTCCACCAGGGACCGGGCGCCGGCCTGTGCCACCAGCATCACCCAGGAGCGTTGGTCGGCCGGCAGCTCGCGGAACCAGGGCAGGCTCTCGTCCATCCGGACCACGCTGGCCGTCGCCAGCGCCCCCGCCGCCCGTTCGATGCGGCGCAGGGTGGCCGTCAGCTCCATCCCACCCGGTTCGCTCACCGCTCCAGCCTGACACGCCCTGAGCAGGGACACGCCGCCGGCTCCGGTCCACCCGTCCCGGGCCGGTCCGGGTTGCGGGCCGCCGCCGAGGCGCGTGCCGGGTCGCGGTCCGGGTCACGGGGGCGCGGAACGGCGGCGGGTCGCGGTCCGGGGTGGGGCTCGGGGTGCCGGCAGCGGCGGGGTTCAGGCCGTGACGGTGACGTGGACCACCCAGCGCACCTGGGGGGACGGGCAGGGCGTGGGTTGGTGTCGGCAGAGGTTGTCGGTGACGGTGGCGACGTCGGCCTGCCCCGGGGTGGTCGCCAGGTAGCGGGCGACGAGCGGCTGGCCGGTCGGGTAGCCGCCGGTCACGTCGTGTGGCACGACGACCCCGTCGGGGGTGACCGTCGGGGGCTGGTAGTTGCTGGCCAGGCTCACCACGAGGGTGTCACCGACGCGCAGCGTGAGGTCGCGCTGGTTGTCGGGCGCGGTGACGACGACGGTCTGCCCGGACCCGGTCGGCGGCAGGTCGATGACGGAGACGTGCACCGCCCACAGGACGGTGGGCAGGGCGCACGGCGGTGTGGCGTGCCGGCAGGCGTGGTCGGTCCGGCTGGTCAGGTCGGCGGTGCCGGGCGTCACGGCGCGGAAGGTCGCGACGAGGGGTTGCCCGGTCGGGTAGCCGCCGCTGGTCGAGACGGGGGTGAGCGTCGGCCCGGCGAGCGTGGGCGGCAGGTAGTCGGCCGCCAGGACCACCCCCAGGGTCTGCCCGACGAGCAGGGTGACCGTGCGCTGGTTGTCGGTCTCCCGGACCGTGACGTCGGCACCGCTCGGGGGACTGGCGGTGGTCGGCGGGGCGGCGTCGTTGACGCAGCTCGGCGTCGGCGTCGACGCGGGGCCGGCGAGCTGGACGCCGAAGGTGGTCGACGCGCCCGGGGCCAGCACCCCGTTGTAGGGCGCGTCGGTCGCGGTCGCGGTGCCGCCGGTCGTGTCGAGGGAGGTGTTCCAGGACGACACGATCCGCTGGCCGTCGGCGAGTGGCCAGGTGACGGTCCAGTGGCGGGCGGTCGTCGCCGCGGTGTTGGCGACGGTGAAGGTGACGATCTGCCCGCCGGTGGCGCCGCTGCCCCACCGGGAGTCGACCCTGGCGGTGGCGGTGCACCCGCCCGCCACGGTGGCCGTGGCCGGCGTGCCGGCGGCGACCGTGGTCATGCCGAAGGCGACGAGAGTGGTGCCGGCGATGATTCCGCTCGCCGTCAGGACGGACCGCCTGGACGCCATCATGACCATTCCTCCGATCCAGCGGATCTCCGGCCGGTACGGCGTCGGACGACAGGCGCTGACCGGGAAGTCACGGTGCTGAGCAGCAGCCTACGACCGCCCCGACGGTCGATCAATAGACGAATCTCTATTAATGGCGCGTCTTCGTCCGCTGGTCACGGCGGCGGCACGGGCAGCGCCAGTTCCTGGGCCAGGATCGCCGCCTGCACCCGGCTGCGGAGCGTCAACTTCGCCAGGATTCGACTGACGTGGGTCTTGGCGGTGCTCTCCGCCACCGCCAGCCGTACCGCGATCTGCTGGTTGGACAGGCCGATGCCCAGGCAGGCCAGCACGTCCCGCTCCCGGGGGGTCAACGCGGCCACGGCGGCCCGGTCCGCCCCGGTGACGCCCGGTGCGGTCGCCGCGAAGGCCGAGATCAGCCGCCGGGTCAGGCCCGGGGCGATCACCCCCTCGCCCCGGGCCACCGCCCGCACCGCGGCCACCAGCCCGGCGGCATCGGTGTCCTTGAGCAGGAAGCCCGCCGCCCCGGCGCGCAGCGCACCGAAGACGTACTCGTCGAGGTCGAAGGTGGTCAGCACCAGGACGTCGGCGGTGCCGGCGGCGACGATCTCCCGGGTCGCCGACACCCCGTCCAGCCGGGGCATCCGGATGTCCAGCACCGCGACGTCCGGGCGTAGCTCCTGGCAGAGCCGGACCGCCGTCTCCCCGTCGGCCGCCTCACCCACCACCTCGATCTCCGGCGCCCCGGCCAGGATCAGCACCAGGCCGGCCCGCACCGCGTCCTGGTCGTCGGCCAGCACGACCCGTACCGGGGCGGTCACGGCAGCGCCCCGGTGGGCAGCATCGCCCGGACCCGCCACCGACCGCCCCGGGGCCGCCGGTGAACTCCCCGTCGAGCAGAGCGGCCCGCTCCCGCATCCCGATCAGCCCGGCGCCCCCGGCCGGCAGGTCGGCGACCCGACCGGCCACGTCAGCTGTCGGCCCGGCACCGTCCGTGCCGGCCCGGACCGGATTCTCCACCGTCACCACCACCTCCGCAGGCCGGTACGCCACGGTCAGCTCCGCCGTGCCCGTACCGTGGCGCAGCGCGTTGGTCAACGACTCCTGCACGATCCGGTACGCCGCCAGGTCGACCCCGACCGGCAGTGGTCGAGGCTGGCCCTCGACCGTGGCGTGGACCCGTAGGCCGGCACCGGCCATCCGGGCCAGCAGCCGGTCCAACTCGTCCAGGCGTACCCGGGTGGCCTCCTGCGCCGGGTCGGCGGTCGGCTCCCGCAGCAGCCCGATGAGCTGCCGCATCTCGGCCAGCCCCTGCACGCTGCTCTCCCGGATCACCCGCAGCGCCGCCTCGACCCGGGGCCGGTCCAACCCGGGCGCGGACAGCACGGCGGTGGCGTGCAGGGCCACCGCGCTGAGGTGGTTCGCCACCACGTCGTGCAGCTCGCGGGCCATCCTGGCCCGTTCGGCCAGCACCGCCTGCCGCCGGTCCAGCTCGACCAACCGGGCGGTCTGTTCGGCGCGGGCGCGCTCGGCCGCGGCCTGGTCCCGGTACTGCCGCACGCTGATCCCGGTGACCACCGGCAGCAGGCCGAGCAGCGCGAACGGCACCCCGACGGCACCGCCCCGCCAGCCCCACACCAGCAGGCCGACCGCCGTGCTGCCGACGCTGACCCCGACGGCGCACCGCAGCAGCCAGCGCCGCAGCGGGGGCGGACCGTGCACGCACGAGTCGTACAACACCTGGGTGTAGATCACGGTGCTGCCCACCGAGACGCCGAGCGCGGCGTCGGCCAGCATCGCCACGGTGCCCACCGCCAGGCCGGTCCGGGTCGCCACCCGGCGCAGCCCGACGGCCACGCTCACCGCCAGCAGCGGCAGCAGGAAGGACACCCTCGGCACGTCTGGCGCCCAGGGGAACTGGGGTTGCATGCCGACGCCGTAGACCGCCAGGCCGCCGACGAACGACGCCCCGGCCAGGGCCAGGTCGCGTCCCGGCCGGCCGGAGCCGGCCCAGCCCGGCATCCGCATGGTCCCGATCCCACCACACTGCGCGACCGCTCCCCTCCGACCTGCGGAGGACGCCGTCGGCCCGGCCTCCACCGAAGGGGGTACGCCGGGTCCTCGGTCCGTCGAAGGATGGACCCGGAACTCGTCCCCGCCGGTGAGGTGACCGCCGGCCCACCCGGGCACGCTGGAGCGGAACGGGGAGGTCAGGAATGCTGCTGGCGGTCATCATCGGGTGCGAGATCGGGTTCTGGGTGCTGCTCGCCGCCGGGCTGGTCGCCCGGTACCCGCTGCGGCGGCCCGGCCTGGGCGCGGCGTTGCTGCTCTGCGTCCCGCTGGTCGACCTCGTGCTGCTGGTCGCGGCGGCGGTGGACCTGCGCCGGGGGGCCACCGCGGACGCCACCCACGGGCTGGCCGCCATCTACCTCGGCTTTTCGGTGGCGTTCGGCCACTCCCTGATCCGGTGGGCGGACCAGCGGTTCGCGTACCGATTCGCGGGCGGCCCACCGCCGGTGAAGCCACCCCGGCACGGCTGGGCGCGGACCCGGTACGAGTGGCGGGAGTGGGGGAAGGCACTGCTCGGCTGGGCCGTCGCGTGTGCCCTGCTCGCCGCCGCGATCGCCGTCGTCGGTGCCGACCGCACCCGGGAACTGTCGGACTGGATCCGCAACCTCACCGTCGGGCTGCTGATCTGGCTGATCGCGTTCCCGGTCTGGGAGACGATCTTCCCGCGTCGACCGAAGTCCTGACACCGGGGGTACGCGCTGCACGACGCGTCGGTGTCGGCCAGTACGGTGGCACTGCCGCGCCGGGGTGCCGTCCCGGCGCGCGACGCGAGTGTGAGGAGACCGGGATGGCGCACGGGGAGGCCGAACACGGCTGCGCCCAGGGCGAGCCCTGCCGGCCGGGCCACCACGACCAGCCGGGGTCGGCGCGACCGCACCGCCGGCTGTCGACGGAGCAGGTCTGTCGGGCGTCCGAGCGGGCCGAGGACGAGCCGGCGCTGCCCCGCCAGCGCAGCGCCGAGACAGCAGACGGGCCGGCGTCCCGCCCGGCAGCCGTGGAACCCGGCCCGGTCGGGCAGCCGGACGCACCGACCCGCGCCTGCCGCAGCGACCTGGCCGGGTGGGCCGGTGCCCATCGGCACGGCCCGGTGCGTCCCGGTCGGCGTCCGCAACGCGTCCAACGCCCGCCGCACCGCTGGTGCTGACCGTCTGACGCCGTGTCGGCCGTCGGCGTGGGTGACGGGGTGGCGCGGGAGGGCTGACCTCAGCGGGTGCGGCGGCGGACCAGCAGGGCGATGCCTGCCAGGCCGACGGTGATCACCAGCATCACGCCGACGTTGAGCAGCAGCAACCGCTGGAGTTCGGCGATGGCGTCGTCGATGTCCCGGCCCGGGTTCAGGGCGTCCTCCGGGAGCACCCGCTCGCCGCCACCCACGCCCCCGGTGACCGTGTCGATCCGCCGCTCCAGCGGCACCCCGGCGGCGCGCAGCGTCTCGGACATGTTGAGCCGGCCGAGGAACCAACCGGCGGCGGTCTTGCGCTGGTCGGGCTGCTTGGCCGGCCGGTAGGCCCGGGGACCGCCCTTGGCCAGCGGGTAGAGGTCGTACGTCTGCTTGGGTACGTCCCCGGCGAGCACCACGATCGTGTACTTCGGACCGAGGTCGGCCGGCTTGGGGCCCTTGGCCTCGCCGGTGCGGCCGAACCAGCTGACCTGGTCGATGACCGCGACCACCTGGGTCGGGGCGGTGTTCGTCCGCAGGCGCAACGGCTCGGTCAGCCCGTCGCCGGTGATGTCCACTCCGGCGGGGGGTGTCTTCGGTGCGGCCCGGTGCGCCCCGGCCGCCTGCGCGGCCGGGCCGGTGGTCAGTACCACCGCCGCCACCAGGGCTGCCACTCCGAGCAGCCGCCTCACCCGTTCGACCATCGCCGCCTCCTCGCCCCGTTCGATGGATGGCTGTGCTGCAGGTCACGTGCGGGTCGGTCGACGTCGGTAGTCGACCGGCAGCGCCGGCCCCACCTCATAGACTCCATGGAACATCGCCCGGATGCAGCTCTGAGAACAATATGTGGAACTATCTGCGATCCCGGAACGACTAAACGGCAGCCGCGTGATCAGCGGGCGGATCGTACCTTTGCGGAGGGCTTCATGGGGGGCAGGTTCCCACGACCGGGGCGGGCGGTGCCACTGCTTGTCGGCGTGGCGCTCGGGGTGTCGCTGCTCCCGGCGACGCCGGCGTACGCACACAACTCGCTGACCGGCAGCAATCCGGCCGACGGGGCCCGGGTCGCCACCGCGCCGGCCAAGGTCGAGCTGCGCTTCCTGGCCAAACTGGATCCGGGCAAGACGAAGATCACAGTGGTCGGACCGGACAACGTCCCGGCCACCGGTGGTGCGCCGACCTTCTCCGGCAGCCGGGTCAGCGTGCCGTTCTCCCCGGGCGCGGCCGGCCTCTACATCGTCGGGTACCAGTTGCCCTCCAGCGACGGGCACCCGATCAAGGGGACGGTCCGGTTCACCCTCACCACCGGCACCGCCGCCGCGCCCCCGTCGCCGTCGGCCACCGTCGTCCCGTCCCCGTCGGCCACCGTCGTCCCGACGGCGAGCAGCCCGGCGCCCACGTCCTCGTCGCCCGCCCCGGTTGCCGCTGCCGGCACCGACGACGCCGGCCGGGGTTGGCTCTGGGCGGTAGGCGGCCTGGCGCTGCTCGCCGCCCTCGCCGCCGGCCTGTTCCTGCGCCGCCGCTCCACCCGACCCTGACCGGGTACGACAAGGGCCCGCCGGTCACCGGCGGGCCCTGACGTGCGGTGCGAACCGGCCCGGTCGTCGGCTCTCCGGCCGGGCGACAAGGACAGCCGATCCAGGGGCGTGTCGCCCCGGCAACCGGCCTGGCTCGGGGTGCCGCCCCGGACCGGCCTGGCCCCGGGCGGCGTGGTGGCTCAGAACAGCCGGGCTCGCGCGGCGCGCAGCCGGGCCAGGGTGCGCTCCCGGCCGAGCACCTCCAGCGACTCGAACAGCGGCAGCCCGACGGTGCGGCCGGTGACCGCCACCCGGACCGGCGCCTGCGCCTTGCCCAGCTTCAGGCCGCGCTCCGCGCCGACCGCCTCCAGCGTCGACTTCAGCGACTCCGCGTCCCAGGAGTCGAGGGCCGCATACGCGGCGGTCGCCGCGTCGAGCAGTTCGGCGGCCCCCTCCTTCATCGCCTTCGCCCAGGCCGCCTCGTCGATCAGCGGATCGGCGACGAAGAGGAAGTCGACGTTCGGCACGATCTCGCTGAGCACCGCGATCCGGGTCTGCGCCAGCGGGGCGACGGCGGCGAACGCGTCGGCGTCGAACTCCTCGGGCTGCCACGGCGGCGGCACGATGGTGCCGGTGCCGGTCAGCCACGGCTGGCAGGCGGCGACGAACTCGTCGACCGGCAGGGCGCGGATGTACTCGCCGTTGAACGCGCGCAGCTTCTTCTCGTCGAAGAAGGCGGGGGAGGGGTTGACCTCGGTCAGCTCGAACTCCTGCTCGATCACCGACCAGGGCACGATCTCCCGGTCGCCCGAGGGCGCCCAGCCGAGCAGCATCAGGTAGTTGCGCATCGCGGCGGCGAGGTAACCCTCGTCCCGGTACGCCTCCAGGGCCACCTTGTCGCGACGCTTGGAGAGCTTCTGCCGCTTCTCGTTGACCACCACCGGCACGTGTGCCCAGATCGGCGGCTTCACGCCCAGCGCGTCCCAGAGCAGCTGCTGCTTCGGGGTGTTGGGCAGGTGCTCCTCGGCCCGGATCACGTGGGTGATCCCCATCGTCATGTCGTCCACGACGTTGGCCAGCAGGAACACCGGGGAGCCGTCGCCCCGGGCGATGACGAAGTCCTCGATCAGCTTGTTCTCGAAGGTCGGCTCGCCCCGGATCAGGTCGACCACCACGGTCGTCCCCTCGTCGGGGGTGCGGAAACGCAGCGCCCGTCCCGCGCCGGGTTCGAGCCCCCGGTCCCGGCAGAAGCCGTCGTAGCCCTGGTACTGCGAGCCGGTGCGGGCCTGTACCGCCTCCCGGGTGCAGTCGCAGTAGTAGGCCCGGCCGGCGTCGTACAGCCGTTGGGCGGCGGCCCGGTGCTCACCGGCGTACGACGACTGGAAGTACGGGCCCTCGTAGCTGCCCCGGGCGATGCCGATCCAGTCCAGCGCGGACAGGATGCCCTCGGTCCACTCGGGCTTGTTGCGGGCGGCGTCGGTGTCCTCGACGCGTAGCACGAACACCCCGCCCTGCTGCTTGGCGTAGATCCAGTTCTGCAGCGCCGAGCGGGCGCCGCCGACGTGGAACATACCGGTCGGGGAGGGGGCGAAGCGCACACGTACCGTCACGCTGTCCAGCCTACGGCTGGCTGCCACCGGTTTCGCCGGGGGGCCGTGTTCAGCGGACCCCGCGGATCTTGAGCACCAGGGCGCTGCCGAGCAGGGTCACCACGGCGGTCACCGCGTAGAGGGTCGGATAGCCGCCCAGGTGGACCACGATCGGGGCGGAGAGCGCCGGGCCGAGCACCTGGGGCGCCGAGTTCGCGATGTTGATCACGCCGAGGTCCTTGGCCCGGTCGGTGGCGCGCGGCAGCACCTCGGTGATCAGCGCCGCGTCGACCGAGAGGTAGACGCCGTAACCGGCGCCGAGCAGCACGGCGGCGACCAACGCCATGGACCAGACCGGCGCCACCGCCAGCAGCAGCGCGGCCACCGCCATCACCACCCCGGAGACGATCACGTAGACCTTGCGCCTTCCGGACCGGTCGGACAGCACCCCGGCGACCACGGCGGTGAGCATCATCCCGAGGGTGTAGAGCAGGATCAGCACCAGCAGGCCGCCCTCGGGGTCGGGATAGCGCACCCCGTCGGTGAGGAAGTACAGCAGGTAGAGGGTGCCCAGGGCGTTGCCGATCTGCACCAGGAACCGGGTGATCCAGGCCCAGGCGAAGTCCGGGTGCCGGCGGGGGTCGATCCACATCGAGGCGGCCAGCGTGCGCAGCCGCAACGGTGAGCGGTGTTCCCGGGGCAGCGGGTCGTCGGGAGTGAGGAACGCGAAGGGCAGCGACAGCAGCAGCACCGCCAGCGCCATCGCCGTGTAGCCGGGGACGGTGCCGCTGACCAGGGCGGTGACCAGCACCGCGCCGAGCACCAGACCGAGCGCCTGCGGGATGCCCACCCAGCCGGAGACGCCACCGCGCTGGACGACCGGCACCCGGTCCGGGATCGCCGCGGTGAGGCTGGCCAGCATCGCGTTGAAGCAGACCTGGGCGGCGACCCAGCCCAGCGCCACCCCGGCGATGGTCTGCTGCCGGGCCAGCAGCACCAGCGCCAGCGCGCCGAGCACCGCGCCGCCGGCGGTCCAGACGTGCCGGCGGCCGAACTCCCGCCCGCCCAGCCGCAGGCAGGTACGGTCCGACAACGCCCCGGCGAGCGGGTTGGCCAGCACCGCCGCGAGCGCGCCCAGCCCGGTGACGACGGCCAGCATCGCCTCCTTGTCGGCCGGGGCGATCCGCTCCACCTGCTGCGGCAGCAGCACCTGGATCGGCGTGAAGAAGGCCATCCACACGCCGAGGTTGGCCGCGAAGATCAGGGCGATCCAGCTCCGTCGGACCGGGACGACCGGGTCGGCGAGCGCCGCCGGCAGCGAGGCCGGCGTCGGGTCGACGGTGGTCACCCCCGGCCGGCCTGGGCCCGGTACCAGGCGTACGAGGACTTGGGCGTACGGGCCTGGGTGGCGAAGTCGACGTGCACCAGACCGAAGCGCTTGGTGAAGCCCTCCGCCCACTCCCAGTTGTCCAGCAGCGACCAGACGAAGTAGCCGGTCACGTCGACGCCCTCGTCGATCGCCGCCCGGAGCGCGCGCAGGTGCCCGTCGAGGTAGGCGATCCGGTCCGGGTCGTGCACCCGGCCGTCGGCGTCCGGCACGTCGTCCCAGGCGCAGCCGCCCTCGGTGATCTGGATCGGCGGCAGCGCGTCGCCGTACCGGTCACGCAGGCCGACGAGCAGGTCGCGCAGCCCGTCCGGGACCACCGGCCAGTCGAACGCGGTACGCGGGTAGCCGTCCAACGGCACCAGTTCGAACGGCAGCGGCGAGCCCTCCTCGGGGGCGCGTACCCCGGTCGGGTTGTAGTAGTTGACCCCGAGCACGTCGAGCGGCGCGGCGATCACCGCCAGGTCACCGTCGCGCACCACCCCCGGATCGAAGCCGGGCGGGTAACCCCGGCCCAGCAGCGGGTCGGTGAAGAGGTGGTTGTGCAGGGCGTCGTACGCCGCCGCGGCGGCCCGGTCGGCGTCGGTGTCGCCGTGCCGGACCACCGGCGAGTAGTTGTTGGCGATGGCCACCGGCCCGGTGGTGCGGGCGCGCAGCGCGGCCACCGCCAGCCCGTGCCCGAGCAGTTGGTGGTGGGCGACCGGGAAGGAGTCGAAGAGCAGGGCCCGCCCGGGGGCGTGTTCACCGGTGCCGTGGCCGAGGCTCAGGTGGATGAACGGCTCGTTGAGGGTGATCCAGAGCTTGACCCGGTCGCCGAGGCGGGCGGCGGTCAGGTCGGCGTACTCGGCGAAGCGACCGGCGGTGTCCCGGTTCAGCCAGCCGCCGGTGTCCTCGAGCGGCTGTGGCAGGTCCCAGTGGAACAGGGTGGCGACCGGGTCGATGCCGGCGGCCAGCAGGTCGTCGACGAGCCGGTCGTAGAAGTCCAGGCCGGCGGCGTTGGCCGGGCCGGTCCCGCCGGGCTGCACCCGGGGCCAGGCGATCGAGAACCGGTACGCGGACACCCCGAGCCCGGCCAGCAGCGCGACGTCCTCCCGGTGCCGGTGGTAGTGGTCGCAGGCCACGTCGCCGGTGCTGCCGTCGACGACCCGGCCGGGGGTGTGGGCGAAGGTGTCCCAGATGGACGGTCCCCGGCCGTCGGCGTCGACGCCTCCCTCGATCTGGTACGCGGAGGTGGACACCCCCCAACGGAATCCGGCGGGGAAGCCGGGGATCGGTGCGGTCGTCATCCACCCTCCCAGAACGCGAATCGTGCTCGCACTCTAGGGCGTGGAGTCCGCGAACGCCATAGGCGGGAAGCAATGCTGGCGCAAGGGTTTTCGGCGTGTCTTTTCCAAACACGTCCCGGTAAGTCCGATTTAGCGCATAGAGTGCGGAATA
This sequence comes from Micromonospora sp. NPDC051925, assembly GCF_044548625.1. Taxonomy (NCBI): domain Bacteria; kingdom Bacillati; phylum Actinomycetota; class Actinomycetes; order Micromonosporales; family Micromonosporaceae; genus Micromonospora; species Micromonospora sp. NPDC051925. Next base: position 188,676 of record NZ_JBIUCH010000015.1, read on the forward strand.
TCGCGGATGTCCTCAGTGGGGGAAGAACAGAATGATCCTCGTCGAACGCAGTGCGCACGTGATGGCGCCGGTGGAAGCGGTCTGGGAAGTCGTGCAGCGCGCCGAACAGCTGCCCGCCTGGCTGGCCGGGGTCCGGGCCGCCGAGGTCCTCTCGGGGGAGGGCTTCGGCCGCCGACAACTCGTGCAGGCCGGGCGCGGCTCGGCGCACGAGGCCGAGGTGATCGCCTACCAGGAACCCACCCTGATCGGCTGGCGGGAACGCGCCAAGGGGGCCGGTGCCCGAGCCGAGGCGCGTACCGAGATCTACGTGCAGCTCACCGCCGACGAGGAGGAGGGCGGCACGATCGTCCGGCTGATCGTCGTCCGCTGGCCGGCCGGCCCGGTCAAGGGGGCGCTGCTGCGCCTCGGGCTGCGTCGGGTCGGCGCCGACCTGGAGGACTCGCTGGCCCGCCTCACCGACCTGGCTGCCGTCGGCTGACCTGGAGCAGAGGGAACGACCGAGCATCCCCGGAGGATGCGAAGGGCCCGGCGCGAGACGCCGGGCCCTTCCTCGTACGCGGGGACTAGCTGTCGCCGCCGGTCTCGCCGACCGGGGCGGCGTTGACGTCGTCGATGGCGTACTTCTTGGCGGCCTCGGCGGGGACGGCGGCCGGCACCGTCCCGCGCATGGCGAGCTGTCGCAGCGTCGCGACCGCCACCGACTCGGCGTCGACGTGGAAGTGCCGGCGCAGCGCGTGCCGGGTGTCCGACATGCCGAAGCCGTCGGTGCCGAGCGAGGTGTAGTCCCCCGGTACCCAGCGGGCGATCAGGTCCGGTACCGCGCGCATCCAGTCGCTGACCGCGACCTTCGGCCCGTCGGCGTCGGCCAGCTTCTGCTGGATGTACGGCACCCGCTGCTCGGAACCTGGGTTGAGCAGGTTGTGCTCCTCGCAGACCACCGCGTCGCGGCGCAGCTCGGTCCAGGAGGTCACCGACCAGACGTCGGCGGCCACCCCCCAGTCCTGGGCGAGCAACTGCTGGGCCTTGAGCGCCCACTGCATGCCGGTGCCGGAGGCCAGGATGTTGGCCTTCGGGCCGTCGATCTGCGGGGCCGGCGAGTAGCGGTAGATGCCCTTGAGGAGCCCCTCGACGTCCACCTCGGACGGCTCGACCGGCTGGTGGATCGGCTCGTTGTAGACGGTGAGGTAGTAGAAGACGTTCTCCTGCTCCTCGCCGTACATCCGGTGCAGGCCGCGCTCCACGATGTGCGCGAGCTCGAACCCGAACGCCGGGTCGTAGGCGACCACCGCGGGGTTGGTGGCGGCCAGCAGCATCGAGTGGCCGTCCTCGTGCTGGAGACCCTCACCGTTGAGCGTGGTCCGGCCGGCGGTGGCGCCGAGGACGAAGCCCCGGGCCATCTGGTCGGCCGCCGCCCAGAAGCCGTCACCGGTGCGCTGGAACCCGAACATCGAGTAGAAGATGTACATCGGGATCATCGGCTCGTCGTGGGTGGCGTACGAGGTGCCGGCGGCGGTGAACGAGGCGACCGAGCCGGCCTCGTTGATCCCCTCGTGCAGGATCTGCCCGGTGGTCGACTCCTTGTACGACAGGAACAGGTCCCGGTCGACCGAGGTGTACCGCTGGCCGTGCGGCGAGTAGATCTTCGCGGTCGGGAAGATCGAGTCCAGGCCGAAGGTGCGCGCCTCGTCCGGGATGATCGGCACCCAGCGCTTGCCGAACTCCTTGTCCTTCATGATGTCCTTGAGCAGGCGGACGAAGGCCATCGTGGTGGCCACCTTCTGCTTGCCCGAGCCGCGCTTGACGTCGGCGAACCGCTCCTGACCCGGAATGGCCAGCTTCTTGTGGGTGGTCCGCCGGGACGGCAGGTATCCGCCGAGCTGCTCGCGCCGCTCCCGCAGGTACGCCATCTCGTCCGAGGACTCGCCCGGGGTGTAGTACGGCGGCAGGTACGGGTTGTCCTCCAGGACCTTGTCCGGGATGTCCAGGTAGAGCCGGTCGCGGAAGAGCTTCAGGTCGTCCAGCGTCAGCTTCTTCATCTGGTGCGTGGCGTTGCGGCCCTCGAAGTGCGAGCCCAGCGTCCAGCCCTTGATGGTCTTGGCCAGGATGACGGTCGGCTGCCCGGTGTGCTCGGTGGCCGCCTTGTAGGCCGCGTAGAGCTTGCGGTAGTCGTGCCCGCCCCGCTTGAGGTTCCAGATCTCGTCGTCGGAGAGGTGCTCGACCATCTTGCGGGTCCGCTGGTCGCGGCCGAAGAAGTGCTCCCGGACGTACGCCCCGGACTCCGCCTTGTAGGTCTGGTAGTCGCCGTCGGGGGTGGTGTTCATCAGGTTGACCAGCGCGCCGTCGGTGTCCGCGGCGAGCAGCGGATCCCACTCCCGGCCCCAGACCACCTTGATCACGTTCCAGCCGGCCCCCCGGAAGAACGCCTCCAGCTCCTGCATGATCTTGCCGTTGCCGCGGACCGGTCCGTCCAGCCGCTGGAGGTTGCAGTTGATCACGAAGGTGAGGTTGTCCAGCTCCTCGCGGGCGGCCACCCCGATCGCGCCGAGCGATTCCACCTCGTCCATCTCGCCGTCACCGAGGAACGCCCAGACGTGCTGCTGGGAGGTGTCCTTGATGCCCCGGTGCTGGAGGTAGCGGTTGAACCGCGCCTGGTAGATCGCGTTCATCGGGCCCAGACCCATGGAGACCGTGGGGAACTCCCAGAAGTCCGGCATCAACCGCGGGTGCGGGTACGACGGCAGCCCGCCGCCCGGGTGGGACAGCTCCTGCCGGAACCCGTCGAGCTGGTGCTCGGAGAGCCGGCCCTCCAGGAACGCCCGCCCGTACATGCCGGGGGAGGCGTGCCCCTGGTAGAAGATGTGGTCGCCGCCGCCCGGGTGGTTCTTGCCCCGGAAGAAGTGGTTGAAGCCCACCTCGTAGAGGGAGGCGGAGCTGGCGAAGGTGGAGATGTGCCCGCCGACGCCGATCTCCGGCCGCTGCGCCCGGTGCACCAGCATCGCCGCGTTCCACCGGACGTACGCCCGGATCCGCCGCTCGACGTGCTCGTCACCCGGGAACCAGGGTTCCTGCTCCGGGGTGATGGTGTTGATGTAGTCGGTGGTGGTCAGGGACGGGACCCCGACCTGGCGCTCGCGGGCCCGCTCCAGCAGGCGCAGCATGACGTACCGGGCGCGTTTGGTTCCGCGCTCGTCGATGACACCGTCGAGTGACTCGACCCATTCGCCGGTCTCTTCAGGGTCGATGTCCGGAAGCTGGCTCGGCAGACCAGCGGTGATCACCGGGCGCTTGCGTTCCGTAGCCACAGGCGTTCCCTCGGTTGTGTGTGGGATAGGTCTCTAGCGCCATCCTGCCCTCTGGTGGCACCTGTCGTCACGTCTAGCTCCCCCAGACGCGACGCTCAACACAGGTACCCGCCGGTAACTTTGCGCTGTCGAGCGCGCCGGATGACCGCCACCGCCCGACGCGCCGCGCTGGTCGTCCGGCCCGGGACGGCGGTGGGACCGGTGCGGCAGAATGCGCCCTATGCGCAGTGAGGTGATCACCGTCCGGACCGGTTCCCGTCCCACCGTCGCGGACATCACGGCCGAGGCCGAGCGGTTCGTCTCCGGTCAGGGCGACGGCCTGCTGCACGTCTTCGTGCCGCACGCCACCGCCGGGCTGGCCATCATCGAGACCGGCGCCGGCTCCGACGACGACCTGCTGCGGGCGCTCGACGACCTGCTCCCCACCGACGACCGCTGGCGGCACCGGCACGGCTCGCCGGGGCACGGCCGCGACCACGTGCTGCCCGCCTTCGTCCCGCCGTACGCGACGCTGCCGGTGCTCGGCGGCCGGCTCCAGCTCGGTACCTGGCAGTCGGTCTGCCTGGTCGATCCCAACGGCGACAACCCGTCGCGTCAGGTCCGCTTCTCCTTCCTCCCCGGCTGACCGGCCGCCGTCCGGCTCAGCGGAGTCCGGTCTCCGTCTCGACCGTGTACCGGTCCCGGTCCACCTCCGGCGGCAACGCGCGGGCCGTGGTCGGCGGCCGGTCGTACGTCTGGTGCAGACCGGGCACCCGGTCCTCGATCACGAACGACGCCCGGGGGTACGCCGGGGCGCCCGGCCGGCTCACGTACGGCAGCACCGCGAAGTCCGCCTTGAGCTGGGCCGGGGTGATCGTGGTCCGGACGAAGCCGCGCAGGTCGTTCTGGAACCGCAGGTGCGGATTGGTACGCAGCCAGGGGTGCGAGCCGCTGGCCGAGTCGAACCCGTCCCCGCCCGAGGTGACCGAGGAGCAGACCAGCTCGGTGCCGACCGTCCGCGCGCCCGGGTCGGTGTAGTCCAGCTTCAGGTCGGCGGCCCAGTGCGCGTGCACGTCACCGGTGAGCACCACCGGGTTGCGTACCCCGGCCGCCACCCAGCCCCGGGCGATCCGGTCCCGCGAGGCCAGGTAGCCGTCCCAGGCGTCCATGCTGGTCAGCCGGTCCGGTCCGGGGTCGCGGTCCCGGGCGGCGAAGAACACCTGCTGGGCGAGGAGGTCCCAGCGGGTGTCGGAGCGGCGGAAGCCGTCCAGCAGCCACGCCTCCTGCGCCGATCCGGTGATGGTGCGGTTCGGGTCGGCCGCCGCCGGGCAGTTCCGGTAGCCGTCGCCGCAGGCCTGGTCGTCGCGGAACTGCCGGGTGTCGAGCAGGTGGAAGGTGGCCAGCCGACCCCAGCGCAGCCGCCGGTACAGCGCCATGTCCGGGCCGCGCGGCACCGAGGCCCGCCGCAACGGCATGTTCTCGTGGTACGCCTGGAAGGCGGCGGCCCGCCGGGCCAGGAAGTTCGGGTCCGGCTCCTCCGGCACCGGGCCGGCCCAGTTGTTCTCCACCTCGTGGTCGTCGAAGACCACCGCCCAGGGGGCCACCGCGTGCGCCGCCTGGAGGTCCGGGTCGGTCTTGTACTGGGCGTGCCGTTGCCGGTAGTTGGCAAGCGTCCGGGTCTCCGGCCCCTCGTGCCCGCGCGGCCGTTCGGGGCCGTACTCCCGGGCGTACTCGTACTGGTAGTCGCCGAGGTGCAGGATCAGCTCCGGCGCGCTCTCGGCCAGCCGCCGGTACGCGGTGAAGTACCCCTGCTCGTAGTGGGAGCAGGAGACGAAGCCCATGGCCAGCGCGGCGGGCAGGGACGCGGGGTCGGGCGCGGTACGGGTCCGCGCGGTCGGGGAGAGGTGCCCCTCGGCCCGGAACCGGTAGAAGTACTCCCGGCCCGGCAGCAACCCGGTCAGCTCGACGTGCACGCTGTGCGCCGAGTCGGGCCGGGCGGTCTCCGCGCCCCGCTGTACGACGTGCCGGAACAGTTCGTCGGCGGCCACCTCCCACTGCACCTCGACCGCCCGGTCGGGCATCCCGCCCAACCCGTCCTCGGCCAGCGGTTGCGGGGCCAGCCGGGTCCACAGCACCACCCCCAGATGGTCGGGATCGCCGGAGGCCACCCCCAGGGTGAACGGCCAGATCAGCGGTCGGTGGCTGGCGGTGCCCACGGGGCGGGTGGGGCGCGCGCCGGCGGCGTCGGCGGGCGTCGGCAGCCCGGCGGTCACGCCGGCCGTGCCGAGGGCCGCGCCGGAGAGCAGGACGGTACGTCGGGACAGTGCCACGGGAACCTCCCAGGGTCCGGTTCGTTCCTGACCCCGGCAGCGTCGCGACCCTCGGTGACCGTCAGGTGACGGCCGGAGACCGCTGTCGCCTCCGGCAGCCGAACAGCGGTCGGCAGCCGTCGATGGGACCGGGTGCGCGGGTGCTCCCGGGCTCCCGGCTGACCGCGGTCAGCCGTCCACCCTGCGGGAACTGGGTGGACGGTGCCTGCCGGGGGCGGCCCGCAGCGGTGCGTGCGGGACCGAGTCCCGCCGGTCGGGCCGTGTCTGAGTGGGCGACGGTGGCCTTCGTCGGTAATGCTGATCGCGTGACCACCCCGCAAGATCTCGACGACCGGTTCCGGGAGACCCTGGGCGCGTTGCCCGAGCCCGAGCGGCGGCGTGACCCGGCGCAACCGGTGCGGCCCGGCGCCGCGCTGACCGGGCATCAGTTGCTCGCCCTCTTCGACGCGCAGGTGACCAGCCGCCAGCTCGACCTGGCCGGCCGCTGGCTGCGCAGCTTCGACGAGGGCTTCTACACCATCGGCTCGGCCGGGCACGAGGCCAACGCGGCGGTCGCCGCCGCGCTGCGTCCCACCGATCCCGCCCTCTTGCACTACCGCTCCGGTGCCTTCTACTGCCTGCGTGCCGCCCAGGCGGCCGGCGGCTTCCCGGGCGGGAACGCCGGGGACGGCGCGGCGACAGCCGGGTACCCGGAGGGCGACCCCGACGCCACCGCTTCGCCGGCCGAGCCGCCGGACAGCACCGCTGCGCCGGCCGAGTCGTCGGACCCCACCGCTTCATCGGCCGAGTCGTCGGACGCCACTGCTTCGCCGGCCGGCACTGCTTCGTCGGCCGGCACCGCTGCGCCGGTCGGGGGACCGGCCGGCACCGGTGCGCCGGCCGAGGACCCGGACGGCCTCGTCTGCGGGGCCGAGACCCCGGACGTCACCCGCCCGCCGGCCGGGGAGACGGACCACGCCGGATCGTCGACGGGTGGGCATCCGGACGGCGTCGTCGCCGACGGGGCGCGTCCCGCGCCGGTGGGCACGACGGACACCGTCGACGGCTCCGCCGTGCCGCCCTCCCCGGCCGGTCCGGTCGCCTACCGGGTGGGCATCGACGGGACCACCGAGGCGGTGCCCCGCCGCCCGTCCCCCGCGCACGACACCCCCGTCGGGACGCCGGCCGACGGGCCGGAGCCGACGGACGGGTGGCAGGAGGCGTACGCCGAGGCGGCCCGGGACGTGCTGCGCGGGATGGTCGCCTCGGCCCGGGAGCCGATCGCCGGGGGCCGGCACAAGGTCTTCGGCCGGGCCGACCTGGCCATCGTGCCGACCACCTCCACGATCGCCTCGCACCTGCCCCGGGCGGTCGGGCTGGGGCTGGCGGTGGAGCGGCTGCGCCGGATCGACACCGCCGGCCGGCGCGAGGGCTCGGCCGACCCGCTGCGCTCGCCGTGGCCCCGTGACGCCATCGTGGTCTGCTCGTTCGGCGACGCCTCGGTCAACCATGCCAGCGCCACCGCCGCGTTCAACACCGCCGGCTGGTACGACCACACCAGCCTGCGCATCCCGGTGCTCTTCGTCTGCGAGGACAACGGCCTGGGCATCAGCGTCCGATCGCCGGAGGGCTGGGTGGAGCGGGTGCTGCGGGCCCGGCCGGGGGTGCGCTACTTCACCGCCGACGGCGCGGACCCGGTGGCCGCGCACGCGGTGGCCGCCGAGGCGGCCGGCTGGGTGCGTCGACACCGTCGTCCGGCGGTGCTGCACCTACGTACGGTGCGCTTGCTGGGGCACGCCGGGGCGGACGCCGAGCGGGCGTACCGCAGCACCGCCGAGATCGCCGCCGACGAGGCGCGCGACCCGGTGCTGGCCACCGCCCGGCTGCTCGTCGAGGCCGGGGTGGCCACCGGGGAGGAGTTGCTGGCCCGGTACGACGAACGGGGCTGGCAGGTGCGCCGTACCGCCGAGGAGGTGCTCGACGAGCCGAAGCTGGCCGCCCCGGCCGACGTGGTGGCCCCGTTGTCGCCCCGTCGACCGCTGCGGGTCGCCACGGCGGTGGCGCAGGCGGCGGACCGGGCCGCCGGGCCGGACGCGGCCAGCCGGGTGGAGGCGTTCGGTGGCAAGCCGCCGGAGCTGGCCGGCCCGTTGACCCTGGCGCAGAGCATCAACGCCGCCCTCGCCGACGGGATGCTCAGTCATCCGCAGTTGGCGGTCTTCGGTGCGGACGTCGCCGCCAAGGGCGGGGTGTACGGGGTGACCAAGGGGCTGCGGGACAGGTTCGGCGCGGCCCGGGTCTTCGACACCCTGCTCGACGAGACGTCGGTGCTGGGGCTGGGGCTGGGGGCCGGGCTGGCCGGGATGCTGCCGGTGCCGGAGATCCAGTACTTGGCGTACCTGCACAATGCCGAGGACCAGCTGCGGGGCGAGGCGGCCACCATGCAGTTCTTCTCGCAGGGGGCGTTCCGCAATCCGATGGTGTTGCGGGTGCCGGGGCTGGCGTACCAGGAGGGATTCGGCGGGCACTTCCACAACGACAACTCGGTGGCCGTACTGCGGGACGTGCCGGGTCTGGTGATCGCGGTGCCGGCGCGGCCGGACGACGCCGCGCCGCTGCTGCGGACCTGCCTGGCCGCCGCGGTGGTGGACGGCACGGTCTCGGTCTTCCTGGAGCCGATCGCGCTGTACCACACCCGGGACCTGTACGAGCCGGGTGACGGTGAGTGGCTGGGGTCGTACGCCGAGCCGGCCGCCTGGGCGGCCGGTCACGCGCCGATCGGCCGGGCCCGGGTGTACGGCGTCGGCTCGGCCGAGGACGTCACCATCATCACCTTCGGTAACGGGGTGCGGCTGTCGTTGCGGGCGGCGTCGACCCTCGCCGACCAGGGGATCGGCACCCGGGTGGTGGACCTGCGCTGGTTGGCCCCGCTGCCGGTGGCGGACCTGATCCGGGAGGCGTCCGCGACCGGTCGGGTGCTGGTGGTGGACGAGACGCGGCGCTCCGGCGGGGTCGGTGAGGGGATTCTGGCGGCCCTGGTCGATGCCGGATATGTGGGAGCGGCGCGGCGAGTAGCCGCAATTGACTCGTTTGTACCATTAGGCCCGGCTGCCCGTCAGGTGCTGGTCTCCGAGGATGCCATTACCCAGGGTGCCCGTACGCTGCTGGCACGGTAAATTCCGTTCCACCCGGTGCGCCACTTGCGCGAGGGACCACAACTGTGTGGACTCTGCCTGACGGCGTCGCCCGACGCCGCCGAGCAGGGACGAGATGAGGAGGCACGCGACAGTGAGCGCGACCGCTGGTCAGGCCGCCGACGGGGTACGTCTCCTGGCGGACCGGTTCGGGATCGAACCGGGGATGGTCGTCATGGAGATGGGGTACGACGAGGACGTCGACCAGGATCTCCGGGACGCCCTGACCGACCGCTGTGGAGAACTGGTCGACGAGGACACCGACGAGGTGGTCGACGCGGTGCTCGTCTGGTACCGCGACGGCGACGGTGACCTCTTCGAGCTCCTCGTCGACGCCCTCGGGCCGCTGGCCGACGCCGGAGTCGTGTGGCTGCTGACCCCGAAGGCCGGGCGGGACGGCCACGTCGAGCCGAGCGAGGTCGCCGAGTCGGCGCAGACCGCCGGTCTCCAGCAGACCTCGACCCTCAACGCCGGTCGGGACTGGAGCGGTGCCCGGCTCGTGCTGCGTCGCGGGTCCAAGGGCCGCAAGTAGGGCGCCCGCCGGGCCGGAGACGACTGAGTAATCCCGCACCCGATGGGTCGCCACCGGGTGTGGCAGGCTGGACCCACCTCAGACTCGACCCAAGGAGTTCGCATGCCGATCGAGGTTGGTGCCGAGGCGCCCGACTTCCTGCTCAAGGACCAGAACAACCAGGAGGTACGGCTCTCGGACTTCCGGGGCAGCCGTACCGTGCTGCTGGTCTTCTACCCGCTCGCCTTCACCGGCATCTGCCAGGGTGAGCTGTGCGAGGTGCGGGACAACCTCAACGAGTACGTCAACGACGACGTGCAGGTGCTCACCGTCAGCGTCGACTCGGTCTACGCCCACAAGATCTGGGCCGAGAAGGAGGGCTACCAGTTCCCGCTGCTGTCCGACTTCTGGCCGCACGGGGCGGTCGCCCAGGCGTACGGCGTCTTCAACGACGTCGCCGGCATCGCCAACCGGGGCACCTTCGTCATCGACAAGGCCGGTGTCGTCCGGTTCGCCGAGATGAACATGCCGGGTGAGGCACGCGACCAGCAGGGTTGGCGCAAGGCGCTCGCCGACGCGGTCACCGCCTGATCCGTTCGACCGCGCCACCGGTGCACGGGCCCACCGCTGCGCCGGGGCACACCCGCCCGACCGGGCACACCGTTGCGACGGGCCGGCGGCCGGCAGGTAAGCTTGCCAGCCACCGGCCCGCTCGTACGGGCGTTCCGGGCGCGTAGCTCAGTGGGAGAGCACTCGCCTTACAAGCGAGGGGTCGCAGGTTCGAAACCTGCCGCGCCCACACTCTGACCAGCACGAAAACGGGCCACCGGATGACCGGCGGCCCGTTGTCGTCTCAGTCGTCGTCTCAGTTCGGCCTGTTCCAGAGCAAGCCGGCGACCTGCTTGGCGATGCCGGCCGTGATCTCCGGTGCGAGGTGCTGATAGCGGGTCGTCATGGCCATCTGAGACCAGCCCATGACTTCCATGACCGCGCGGGTCGGCACGCCGAGGACCAGGAGCATGGTCGCGGCGGTGTGCCGGGCGTCGTGCAAGCGGGCATCCCGCACGTTCGCCTTCTTCAGCAGCGCCTTCCACGCGTCGTGATCGGCGCGCGGGTCGATCGGCCTGCCGTTGGGCTGCGTGAAGACCCAGCCGCCTTCCTCCCAGAGCTGGGCAGCCGTCTCGCGTTCCTGCTCCTGCGCGGCCCGGTGCTGTTTCAGCGCGTCGAGCAGGGGCGCGGGGATGCCGACGGCGCGGCGGCCGGCCCGAGACTTCACGTCGACTTCCTTCAGCCCGCCACCGTGGCGCTGAGGGCACTTGCTGGCGTGCCGGGTGCAGCCGGGCGGGCACGGCGGCGGGCAGGCTCGCTGGTGCCGCTTGCAGCCCGCCGGGCACGGCTCGGTCTTGTGCAGCCGCGCGTCGCAACCGTTCGGGTCGTCGCACCCGTGTTGCCACCGGTGCCGCTGGAGCTGTCGCGGGGTGCGAAGCTAGTGTCGCGTGTCTGAGTTCTTTTGACGGTTGGCTTTGGTGAGGATCTGGTCGGCGGTCTTGGTCCAGACGAACGGCTGGCAGCGTTCGTTGT